>CAYGOH010000056.1:0-5938 GCA_964351385.1 uncultured Sphingobium sp.
TCGTGGTCCCCAAGCCCCGCGGCGAGGGCCACGGCTTCGCCTTCACCCAGCAGGATGACGGGTCGCCCTTGCAATTTAACGAAAACAGGCAGGCTATGCATGGCGCCTACCCTAACCGTTCGTGTCGAGCGAAGTCGAGACATGAAAATAGGTCCGCATCCCGACTGCGCGCGATGCGAAAGGGAGCGGACCCTTTTCAGTCTTTCAACCAGTCGGGCACATGCTCGGCGGCGATAATCGTTTCGGGCAGGATGCGATCCGCCACGACGGCGAACTTGTCGCCATCGACCATCACCTCGGGCACCAGAGGACGGCTGTTATAGGTGCTCGCCATGGTCGCGCCATAGGCGCCCGCGGTTCGGAACACGCCAAGATCGCCCGACTGCACGGCATCGATGTCGCGTCCCATCGCAAAGGTATCGCCACTTTCGCACACCGGACCCGCAATATTGGCGATCATCCGCTCACCCGAAGGCTGCACCGCCTCGAAATCATGCCAGGCATCATACATGGCGGGACGCGCAAGATCGTTCATCGCGGCATCGACGATCACATAGGGACGCACGACGCCCGGCTTCACCCAGATGACGCGGGTCAGCAGGATGCCCGCATTGCCGACGATGACACGGCCCGGCTCGAACATCAAAGTGACATCCCAGCCGTTCGTCACGCGCGCCACCATCTCACCATAGACGGCGGGGCTCGGCGGTACCTTGTCGCGTTCATAGGGAACGCCAAGGCCGCCGCCCAGATCGATACGGTCGACAATATGGCCTTCACCGCGCAGATCGCGCATCAGGCCGCCCACCTTGGCATAGGCAGCCTCAATCGGGCCAAGGTCGAAAATCTGGCTGCCGATGTGAAGCGCCAGCCCGCGCATATCGAGCCCGGCCTGATTGGCGAGCCGCGCATATATGCCCGCCGCCTCGTCATAGGGCACGCCGAACTTGTTTTCCTTCATGCCGGTCGAAATCTTGGCGTGGGTCCCGGCATCGACATCGGGGTTGACGCGCAGCACGGCGGTCGCGCGCTTGCCCATGGCCGCGGCGATTTCACCGAGCGCCAGGCCTTCCTCTTCCAGCTCGATATTGAACTGGCCGACGCCCGCTGCCAGCGCTTCGGCCAGTTCCTCACGGGTCTTGCCGACACCGGAATAGACGATGTCGCCGGGCGGCATGCCCGCCGCAATCGCGCGCTTCACCTCTCCGCCCGAAACGACATCCGCTCCGAAACCCTGCCGCGCCAGCACCTTGAGCACGGCAATATTGGGATTGGCCTTGATCGCGAATGCGACATGGGTGCGCGGCAGCGGGGCGAGCGCGTCCTTGAACACCTGCGCGTGTCGTTCCAGCGTCGCGCGGCTATAGATATAGACGGGCGTGCCAACGGCCTCGGCAATCGCCGTAATCGGCACATCCTCAGCGTGGAGCAACCCGTCGCGGTAAGCAAAATGATCCATGATATTCGGTGTCCGGCAGGTTAGCTGGGGGGCAGGTCGAAGGGGTCGGACTGACGCTCTTCCGACCGCTTGAGCGGCTCGGCGCTGCGGTCTGGCCGTGCCTGGCTGTCCGGCGTCACCAACTCGGCGGGCGTGGCGGGCTCCTCCGCGCCGCGCGCAACCGGAACCGGGGTCATTCCCTCGGAGGGCGTCAATTCCTTGCGCGATCCGCATGCGGACAGAGCCAGAACTGCCGTCAGCAGGATGATGGTCCTCATGCGCTTCCCTCCCCCAGCGCGGCTTGCGCCTGAGCGATACGCGCGCGCACCTGACCGGGCGCGGTGCCGCCATGGCTGGTCCGGCTGGCGACCGAGGCGTCGATTGTCAGCACATCGAAAACGCTCTGCGTGATACGCGGGTCGATGGCCTGCAAATCGGCGAGCGGCAGATCGGCGAGGGCAACGCCCTGCCCCTCAGCCAGCTTGACCACGCTGCCCGTGATATGGTGCGCCTCGCGAAACGGCACGTTCGCTTCCCGCACCAGCCAGTCGGCCAGATCGGTTGCGGTTGCAAATCCGCTTTCCGCCAGCGCGCGCATCCGGTCCGTCCGGAAGGCGACGGTTTCCACCATCCCGGTCATTGCGGCGATGCACAGGCCGAGCAGGTCGTGCGCCTCAAACACAGGCGGCTTGTCGTCCTGCATATCCTTCGAATAGGCAAGCGGCAGGCCTTTCATCGTGACGGACAGCGCGGTCATGCAGCCCATGATGCGCCCCGCATGCCCGCGCACCAGCTCGGCGGCGTCCGGGTTGCGCTTTTGTGGCATGATCGAGCTGCCGGTTGAATAGGCGTCGGGCAGACTGACGAAGCCGAAAGGCTGGCTTGCCCAGATGATGAACTCCTCCGCCAGACGTGACAGGTGCAACGCCACCTGCGTCGCCGACATCAGATAATCGAGCGCGAAGTCGCGGTCCGATACCGCATCAAGGCTGTTGTCGGTCGGACCGTCAAAACCAAGTGCCGAAGCGGTCATCGCCCGGTCGATCGGGAAGCCCGTCCCGGCGAGCGCCGCGCTGCCGAGCGGGCACTGGTTCATCCGCGCGCGCGCATCGGCGAAGCGCGAACGATCCCGCCGCAGCATCTCGTAATAGGCCATCAGATGGTGGCCCAGCGTCACCGGCTGCGCGCTCTGCAAATGCGTAAATCCCGGCATCACCGCATCGGCATGTTCTTTGGCGCGCGCGACCAATGCCTGTTGCAGCGCCTTCAGTCCTGCGCCAACCTCATCCATCGCATCGCGGACCCAAAGCTTGAAATCGGTCGCTACCTGGTCATTGCGTGAGCGGGCCGTGTGGAGCCTTCCCGCCGCCGGGCCGATCAGCTCGGCCAGACGGGATTCGGTCACCATATGGATGTCCTCAAGCTCCATTTTCACCGGTACGCCGTCCGCCTCATATTCGGCGGCGATACGGTTGAGCCCTTCGGTAATAGCCTGCGCGTCTTCCCCGCCGACAATGCCATTGGCGGCGAGCATCGCGACATGCGCCTTCGACCCCGCAATGTCCTGCTTCCACAGGCGCTTGTCGAACGGGATCGAGGCGTTTATTTCGCGCATTACCGACGCGGGCCCTTCCGCAAAGCGCCCGCCCCACATGCTGTTGGAGCCTGCCTTGCCCTGCCCGCCCAAATTATCGTCCCGCTCGCTGATCGTACTGCTCCTGTTGGGTACTGCCCTTGCGGGATGCGATAGGCGTTCCGCCGCGCCGGAGCAAGACAATGCCGCAACGCCCGGCGAAGTGACGAGCGGAGAGGTTCCTTCGTCGCCAAAGGGCGATAGCGGCGCTTCCTATGTCATCGACACGAGCAAGGCCGGGAGCGCTCTGCCCGACTTCGTCTTTACGGACGGTAGCGGCAAGGATGTGACGCTGGATCGTTTTGCGGGCCAGCCGATCCTCATCAATCTGTGGGCAACATGGTGTGCGCCCTGCGTCGCGGAGATGCCGCAGCTTGACGAGATCGCCGGCATTCATGGGAAGGACGGTCTCGTTGTGCTCACGATTTCGCAGGACACACTGGGCGCGGACAAGGTGCTGCCTTTGTTCAAGGCCAAAGGGTTCAAACACCTCAAACCCTGTCTCGACCCGGAAAACCAGTTCGGGTTCCACTATGGCACCGGGGTTCTGCCCACCAGTGTGCTTTACAATGCGGACGGTAAGGAAGTGGCGCGGGTGACGGGAGCGCTCGACTGGCACGGGGAAGAAGCGGAGCGCCTTATCGCGCAAGCCATCGACAACTGAACCGGAAGCCTAAGCTTGGGCAACAGGCTGCCTTGCGTGACGCCGCAGGGCGTCGTGCGCGAAAATGGCGAGACCGATCCATATGAGCGCGAAGCTGCCCAGTTTCTCCGGTACCATCGGTTCACGATAGAGAAAGACGCCAATAAAGAACTGTAGCGTCGGGGCGAGATATTGCATCACGCCAAGCGTGGCGAGGGGAAGCAGACGCGCAGCGCCCGCAAACAGCAGGAGCGGCACCGATGTGATTGCGCCGGTCATGAGCAGCAGGGCACTGCTGTCCCACTGCCTGCCAAAGCCCAGATCGCCCTGCGCCGTCTGCCACGCCAGCCAAGCGATGGCAAAGGGCAGCAATATTATTGTTTCAATCGCCAGCCCTGGCAGCGCCTCAACAGGGGCCGTCTTGCGAATATAGCCGTAGAATGCAAAACTTATTGCGAGCGTCAGGCTGATCCACAGCGTATCGAGGGCGGAAAAGGCCAACAGGCTGACACCGATTGCCGCGAATAATATGGCCCACTTCTGCGCGCGCACCAGTCGCTCCTTCAACAAAACGACGCCAAGCAAGACCGAAACCAGAGGATTGAGGAAATAGCCGAGGCTGGCGGCCAGAATATGCCCCTCGACCACCGCCCATACATAAATCAGCCAGTTGGCCGCGATCAGTATCGAACTTCCACCCAGGACCAACAGCAGACGCCAATTCCGCAGATGGCGCAGCAACAGACCAACCTCTTTGCGAGCGGCAAGCACGACGAACACAAACAGGAGCGACCAGACAATGCGATGCGCGACGATTTCGATAGGGCCGATCTCATCGATCAGCTTGAAATACAGGGGCAGGATACCCCAGAAAAAATAGCATCCGAACGCCTGGAGATAGCCTTTGCGAGCGGATTCGAGAGTGTCATTCATCACCTGCGCCTGTGCTGCACCGGCCCCGGCCAGGCAAGGCTTATTTCCCAAAGGGGGACAGTTTGGGGCACCGCAGCTTTTCCTTCGAAATTTGCGCTCGCCTCTCACATGGCCAATACGGTAGGAAATAATCATTCTATTTCGAGCTATTTCGAGCCAGGACATCTCTCATGCCCATTTTCCCGCGTATCGCTCTGATCGCAGCCCTGACATTCTCCGTGACTGCGTGCGGCAAGGGCGACAATCAGGAAAATCTCGCAACGCTCGACGCAGAGCTGGTCAACAACACCGCAGATCCTGCTCTGCGGGAGGCGATCGAGGGACCACTCGCAATCGACCCTGACCTGAAAGGGCAGGCCAATCGCGATGCCGTTCGGCCGTCCGACACGCCCCTGACCGGAGCAGTTCCTGTGAAACTTTCGCCCAAACAGGCGCGCGCGCAGGCGCTGAAGCTGGCGGGAGGCAAGTTGATGACCGCGCCCGAGCCGACGAAAACCGTAACGTCGACCGGTGGGCCGGTTACATTGGGGGGCATGGCCGAGAAAAAACAGAACGGCAAATGCGGCGCAGCACGCGTCGAATATGACATGGAATGGGCGAACCGGATGCCCGCCGCGTTCCCGGTCTATCCCGGCGGCCATGTGACCGAAGCGGCAGGCGCCAGCAATGCACCCTGCAATCTTCGCGCGGTCAGCTTCACAACGGCTATTCCGCGTCAGGAAGTGATGGATTTCTATTACACCATGGCGCGGCGCGCAGGTTATGACGCCGAGCATATTGAGGAAAATGGCGAGCATGTTCTGGGCGGCACCCGCGACAAGGATGAGGGGGCCTATTATGTGTCGCTGAAACCTGCGTCCGGCGGAGGCACGGCGGTTGACCTGATCGCCAATCTGGGGCGCTGAGCATAATCCCTGAAATTCAAGGTTTCCCGGAGCGGAAAAGCACTCTAGGGCTGCGGGGATGAACAGCCTTCTCGTCATGTTCGGCGGTGCCATCGGCGCGCTTGGCCGCTATCAGTTCGGACGCCTTGCGATGCACCTGTGGGGAACGGGCTGGCCGTGGGGTACATTGGGCGTGAATATCATCGGCGGATTCCTGATGGGGGCGCTCGCCGGAGTTCTGGCGCGGTTTGGATCGTCGGGTCATGAACAGATCAGACTGTTGATCGGCGTCGGCATGATGGGCGGGTTCACGACCTTCTCGTCCTTCAGTCTTGAGACAATCCTGATGATCGAACGCGGCGAATGGAGCAGCGCGGCGCTCTATGCCGTGCTGTCCGTTGTGTTGT
>CAYGOH010000056.1:5976-12981 GCA_964351385.1 uncultured Sphingobium sp.
GGACCCCGCGAACCGCAGTGGTCAATAACGAGGATGAGGGCATGCGTCTCGACCGCTGGTTCAAGCGGCATATGCCGGACGTGAATTTTGCGACCGTTTCTCGCTGGGCGCGTACCGGCCAGCTGCGGGTGGACGGCAGCCGCGCGACACCGGGCGACCGCATTGCCGAAGGTCAGACGATCCGCATTCCGCCGCTACCCGCGCCTGCCGCCGCCAAGCCGGCCCGTGCACGCCCCCCGCGCCGCATATTGTCGGACGAAGAAACCGAATTCGCGCAAAGCCTTGTCATCCATGTCGATGCACAAGCCATCGTCATCAACAAGCCGCCGGGCCTTGCGACGCAGGGCGGCACGAAGACGCAGGACCATGTCGACGGCCTGCTCGATGCGCTCGCCTATGAACGCGATGATCGGCCCAAGCTGGTCCACCGCCTCGACAAGGATACGTCCGGCGCGCTGCTGCTCGCGCGGTCTCCGCGCGCGGCGGCGTTCTTTGCCAAGAGTTTTTCGAGCCGCACCGCGCGCAAGGTCTACTGGGCGCTGGTTGTTGGCGTGCCGAGCATCGAGGATGGCATGATCGACCTGCCGCTCGCCAAGCAACCGGGCACCGGTGGCGAGAAAATGCATGTGGATGAGAAGGAAGGCCTGCCGTCACGCACCCGCTATCGCGTGATCGAGCGCGCCGGCAATCGCGCCTGCTGGCTGGAGCTGCAACCCCATACCGGGCGCACGCACCAGATTCGCGTGCACCTCGCCGCCATCGGCCACCCCATCGTCGGGGACGGGAAATATGGCTGCAAGGACGCATTTCTGACCGGCACGATCAGCCGCAAGATGCACCTGCATGCGCGCCGCATCCGCATCGATCACCCCGATGGCGGCGCAGTCGATGTGCGCGCGGAGCCCCCGGCCCATTTTTCGGAGAGCCTGAGCGACCTCGGATTTGATATGCATGCGGGCGACCTTCCGCTCGACGAGGAAATCGACACCACGCCCACCCGCGAGGACAAGAAACGCATCGCCCGCCAACACGCCAAGACGGTGCGCAAGGAACGGCGCGGCGAACGGCGCAGCCGCGGCGGCAATAGCGGCGCCCCGAAATCGCGGGGACGCAAGCGCCCATGAGCTCTGCCAACCGCCTTGCCCTGTTCGATTGCGACGGCACGCTTGTCGACAGCCAGCATAATATCGTCGAGGCGATGAATCGCTGCTTTGACACGCACAAGCTGGCGCAGCCCAACCGGCATGACGTGCTGGCGGTAATCGGCCTGTCGCTGCCCAACGCGATGGCGCGGCTGCTGCCCGATGCGGAGGCCGATTTTCACGACCATATAGCGGAGCAATACAAGCTGGCGTTCCAGGCGATGCGCCGGGAGAGTACTTTAGACGAGCCGCTCTATCCGGGCATCGCCGCGCTGATTCTGAAGCTGGTGTCCGACGGCTGGATGCTGTGCGTGGCAACCGGCAAATCGGACCGGGGCCTGAACCTGTGCCTCAACACACACGGCATTGCCGAACATTTCGTCACGTTGCAGACGGCGGATCGCCACCCGTCAAAGCCGCATCCGTCCATGGCGCTGCTCGCGATGGACGAGGCAGGCGCGCTGCCTGAAACAACGATCATGATCGGCGACACCAGCTATGACATGGAAATGGCGGCCAATGCGCGCATCCGCGGCATCGGCGTCGACTGGGGCTATCACACACCCGAAGAGCTGGTGGCTGCGGGGGCCAGCGTCGTGGCGGTGGACACGGACGATCTGTCACGCCATATCGCCGCCCATGGCTGAGTCCGAGGAAGATCGCGCCGCGCGTGAGGCCGCGGCCAAGCAGCGCTTTTTCGCGCTCAACCTGTTCCGCCTGTCCGGCATTGTTATCGTTATGTTCGGCTTTGCGATCATGCTCGGCAAATTCGGTTTTGTCGAAGGGCAGAAGGCGAAGATCATGGGCGCGATCATCGCCTGCGTGGGCATGTTTCAGACGCTGATAGTGCCGCGCATATTGAGCCGGGCGTGGCGGACGCCTGAAGAATGAAGCGTTTCTACAAGGTTGCGGACTGTGCCCCCTGCGAAGGCGGGCATGGCATCCGGCTCGACGGGAGGGCCGTACGCACCCCCGCGCGCGCGCTGTTGGCCCTGCCCCATCTTCCGATGGCAGAGGCGGTCGTGGCGGAGTGGGCCGCGCAGGGCGAGGATGTCGACCCAGGCTCCATGCCGATGACAGGCTTCGCCAATGCCGCCATCGATCAGATCGCACCCGACCGTGCGACGTTCGCCGCAGGCATCTCGGCCTATGGCGAAAGCGACCTGCTTTGTTATCGTGCAGACGGCCCGGCGGAACTTGTCGCGCGACAGGCCGAGGCATGGCAGCCGCTGCTCGACTGGGCGACGAGCCGCTATGGCGGCGCGTTCGCCGTCACGCAGGGCATCCTTCATGTTTCGCAACCCGAAGCGACTCTGGCGCGACTCAGCGACACCGTGGCGCAGCTGGATCCGTTCACGCTGGCGGCGCTGTCCACGCTTGTCACGATCAGCGGCTCGCTCGTCATCGGACTGGCTGCGGTCGAGCAGGCGTTCGACCTGCCCCTTCTGTGGCAAGCGGCGGAGCTGGACGAGCTGTGGCAGGCCGAACAATGGGGTGACGATGATGAGGCGCTGATGCGCCGAACCAGGCGCCATGCGGACTTCATGACGGCGGCCCGCTTTGCCGAGCTCGCTCGCCCGGCCTGACTTCTCCGTTTACATCGCCGTGCCGCGCAAACTATCGTGACGGCGAAACGGGCGATGCGCAAAGGCCCGGCGGCACCAGTGTGGAGGGGAAGTCATGAGCAAAAAGAAGTTGCTGCTGATCGTTTTTGGATCAGTACTGCTTGTACTCGCCGGAAGCGCGGCCTGGATGCTTGGCCCCGCGCTGTTGCCGCCCAAGAGCATAGATGTCGGCATCGCCCTTGATGCGCAGGCGCCCATCGACATGCCGTTGCTCGATAGCAAAGGTCAGTCGACATCGCTGGCGCAGGAAATGGGGCCGAAGGGCATCGTCCTCATTCTCGTCCGGTCTGCGGACTGGTGCCCGTTCTGCAAGGCGCAACTCGTTCGCACGAAAGAAATCAGGCCGGACATCGAAAAGGCGGGCTATAACCTCGCCAGCCTGTCCTATGATCCACCCGAAACGCTCGCCGACTTTGCCGATGCGAAGGGCATCGATTACGCGATGCTCAGCGATCAAGGGAGCAAGATGATCGACGCGCTGGGCCTTCGCGATCCGCAATATGGGAAAGACAGCTTTGCCTATGGCGTACCGCGGGCCACAATCCTGATTGTCGGCAGCAACGGGAGCGTCGAGGCAAAATATGTGGCCGAGGATTACCGCTCGCGACCGCCCAATGATGTCGTGCTTTCAATGCTGAACGAGGTGAAAAGCTGACACAGGCGGGATCAGCCGGCCAGGCTCTTGCTCACCTGCTCGGTCACGTCCTTTGACAATTTGGGCTGTTCGAGAATGCGGTGCAGCTCCGCCCGCATCTTTATGCCGCGCGCCTCATCGAACCGCCGCCAGCGGCCCAGCGGGGGAACCATGCGTGCGGCGGTTTGCGGGTTGATCGGGTCGAGCGCGATAATGGCGTCGGCGAGCAGCTTATACCCCTCGCCCGTCGCGCGATGAAACGCCCACTGGTTCGCACCGAACGCGCCATAAACCGAACGCACGCGATTGGGATTGCTGAGCGTGAAGTCCTTGTGCTGCGCCAGCGACTGCACGATTTCCAACGTGCTCGGATGAAACGCCAGCGCTTGCGTCTGAAACCATTTATCGAGCACCAGCGCATTGTCGTGATAGCGCTCATAAAACTGGTCAAGCGCAACCGCGCGCTCGGCGCATGCACTGTTGGCCAGTGCGCCCAGCGCGCCCTGCCGCTCCGTCATGTTGTGGGCGTGCTCAAACTGGTCGAGCGCAACCTGCGCGGCATCGTCAGCACCACTGGAAAACAGATAGGAAAGCGCAACGTTTCGGAGCTTGCGCGCGCCCTTGTCCTGCGCCGACAATGTGAATGCCGGGCGCGCCGAACGCGCATGAAGATCACGCCATAAAGGTTCGAGGGCAGCGCCGATCGCCGCCTGCAACTCTTCGCGCGCGGCATGGATCGCGTCGGGATCCACCACCAGCATCTGGTCGCCGACATAGGCTTCGCTGGGCAAGCGCACGGTTTCGGCGACAAAGGCATCGTCAAGATCCGGGTTGGTCGCCGCGTTCCGGACCGCCTCGATCACGGGTCCACTTTCCAGCGTGCCGGAGGCCACCGCGCCGGTCAGCGCGTTCACCATCAGCTGCTGCATCGCCTCATAACGTGCAAACGGATCGTCATCATGCGCTGAAAGAAAGGCCAGTTCATCCTGCTCGCGCTGCACATCGACAATGACCGGCGCGGAAAATCCGCGATTGATCGACAGCGACGGCGCGCTGTTCACGCCATCGAAGCGGAAGCTCTGCTCGCCTTCCGTCAGCATCAGCAGCTTTTCGGCATGGCGCTCTCCTGACTGCCGGTCGAACAGCGCCGTACGCAGGGGGATTACCATAGGTTTCTTGCCGCTTTGGCCCGGCGTGTCCGGCACCGTCTGACGCAGCGTCAGGGTAGCCGATCTGGTGTCGGGGTCATGCGTGAGGTCCGCCGACACGCGCGGCGTTCCCGCCTGACTATACCACAGCCGGAACTGGCCGAGATCGATATCCCCGCCCGCCTCCATCGCAGCGACAAAATCCTCGCAGGTGACGGCCTGCCCGTCATGCCGGTTGAAATAGCAGTCCGTACCTTTGCGATAGCGCTCCTGCCCCAGCATAGTCGCCATCATGCGGATCACCTCGGCGCCCTTGTTGTACACCGTGGCCGTGTAGAAGTTACTGATTTCCATATAGGATTCAGGGCGAACCGGGTGGGCGAGCGGCCCGCCATCCTCAGGAAACTGGGCGGCGCGCAACGCGCGAACATCCTCGATTCGCTTGACCGCAGGACTGCCCATCTCGGCCGAGAAGCACTGATCGCGATAAACGGTCAGCCCCTCTTTCAGTGAAAGCTGGAACCAGTCGCGGCAGGTAATTCGATTGCCCGTCCAGTTGTGAAAATATTCATGAGCCACAACGCCTTCGACTGCATCATAATCGAAATCGGTCGCAGTATCCGGGTCCACCAATATGTAGCGGCTGTTAAAGACGTTGAGCCCCTTATTCTCCATCGCACCGAAATTGAAATCGGCGACGGCCACGATGTTGAAGACGTCGAGATCATATTCGCGACCATATTCGCGTTCGTCCCATGCCATGCTGTTTTTCAGCGCGGTCATCGCGTGGCCGGTGCGCGGCAAATCCGCCTCACGCACCCAAATGCCGAGCGCTACCCTGCGCCCGCTCATGGTGGTGAAGCTGTCCGCGTTGCAGGCAAGGTCGCCCGCCACCAGCGCGAACAGGTAGCAGGGCTTCAGAAACGGATCGTCCCATTGCGCCCAGTGCCGCCCATCCGCGCCTTCGCCCTGGGCGACCGGGTCGCCATTGGCCAGCAGCACGGGGTAGAGCGCCTTGTCTGCCTCCATCCGCACCGAATAGCGTGAGAGGATGTCGGGCCTGTCCGGAAAATAGGTAATGCGACGGAAGCCCTGCGCCTCGCATTGCGTACACAGCAGGCCGCCACTGGCATAAAGACCCATGAGCTGACTGTTCTTGTCGGGGGCGATCGCCACGCGCGTTTCGACGACATGGTCCGTGCCGGTCAGGGGGATAGTCAGCGGTTCGTCACCCTGCGGCCAGAGATCTTCAGATAAGGGCGTGCCATCGACCGTCACGGACAACAGTTCCAGCGCTTCACCATCGAGTACCAGCGGGCGGGCGTGCTCTCCGTTGCGCGAAACGGAGAGCCGCGTGACCACCTCCGTCCTGTCGGCATTCAGTCGAAAATCGAGCACAACCTCCGGCACCATCCAGTCGGGTGGCAGATAGTCGCCGCGATGGACGACGATCGGCCCCGGTGCGGTGGTGGTGGAATCGGCGGTGGGTGTCTGAACATCAAGCATGGTCCATATCTATGCACGACGCCATCATCACACAATGACCTTGCGCAAAGCGCGCGGTGCTATTTTATGAGCCCATGGCTGGAAACATGATCATCATCGGAATGGGTTATACTGCGGGGCGGTTGGCAGCGGCCTTGCGGACGGCGGGTTGGAGCGTCGCGGGCGTACGGCGTGCGGCCCATGCGCCGGATATCCTTGCCTTTGATGATGAAGCAGCGGTGTCGACCGCTATCGCCAACGCGACGCACATTCTCTCTTCGGTGCCGCCTGACCGCGAAGGCGGCGATCCCGTCCTCCACCGATATGGCGAGGCCATTGTCCAAAGCAGGGCGGGCTGGACAGGCTATCTTTCGTCCACCGGTGTTTATGGCGACGCGCAGGGGGCCTGGGTCGATGAAAGCGCGCCGGTGGGTACGGGCCGACGGACAGCAAGGGCGGAGGCAGACCTCGCGTGGCAAAAACTCCGCAATGACGTCCGCGTCTTTCGTCTTCCCGGCATCTACGGCCCGGGAAGAAGTCCACTTGAGCGGGTGCGCGAAGGCAAGGCCCATCGCATCGACCTGCCCGACCAAGTATTCAGCCGCATCCATGTCGATGACATCGTGTCGGCGATTATTGCAAGCTTTGAAGCGCCTGCGGGCGTCTATAACATAGCCGATGATCAGCCCTGCCCGCAGAACGCAGTAATTGAACATGCCTGCGCGCTGATGGCGCTGCCCACACCGCCGCTCATGACCGTCGAAGAAGCCGGCCTCTCACCTCAGGCACGCGCATTTTACTCGGAAAACCGTCGGGTGGCCAACGGCAAGGCCAAACGCCTGATGAGATGGACCCCCGCATTTCCCGATTTCAGAGCGGGATTGAAGGCCCGCCTCGACCGCTAGCCTTTGGGACAACAAAAAACCCCGCCGAAGCGGGGTTATCTTGTTGGTTGCGGGGGTTGGATTTGA
>CAYGOH010000057.1:0-12947 GCA_964351385.1 uncultured Sphingobium sp.
TGCCTGGCGACGCTCGGTCAGGAAGGAAAGCTCGATCGCCGTCAGCTGGAACTCATCGCCCAGCTCAGGGTAGGCGCGGCCCAATTCCTTGGATACGCGCGCGAAGGCGGCGTCGACGGTAAGGCCGGCCTCGGCGCAGATCACGAGCAGGTCGAGCGCGTCGGGAAGCCCTTTGCGGATTGCGGCTGCGCGCTTGGTAATCTTGTTCTTCAGATAAATGTCCGGAAATTTATAGCTGAAGATCAGGATGCCCGCGAATGCGCAGAAACGCTTGAAATCACTCCAGTGTGGAAACGAATCCGCAGCGTAGAGCATGAGTGCAGCCAAACCGCCGAACACCATGGGCAGGATCATGCGGCCGAAAATGACCGCAACGGCCAAGTCTTTTGAACGGATGCCGGCCTGCGCGAGCTTCTTCTGCGCAAGCTGGAGCTGGTCGTCCTGCAACACTTTCGCGTTTTTCAGCAAGTTGCGCATCAAGTCGGTGGAATCGCGCTGATGGACCAGCTTCGCGCGGCGCTTGGCCGTCGATGCGGTGATGCCGGCCTTCAACTGTTCGCGCCGTTCGTTCAGCGCCTTGACGCGCTTCGACATCGGATCGCGAACGGTTGCGGCCGCATACATGGCGACCAGGACCGCCAGCGTTGCGAGCGCGGCGAGCAGTGTCGCGACGTCCGCTGCGGTCATGCCGAAAAGGGTGGTGCTGGCTGGTGCAGAAGGGTTCATCGCATCAAATCTCGAAATTGATCATCTGGGCCATGATGAACACGCCGATCGCCATCCAGCCCATTCCGCCGATACCGATCAGCTGCATCAGGCTGAGCCCGAACAGACCGTTGGGATCGGGCGTGAAGAAGGGCGACATATATTTCATGTTGATCCAGCTGATCAGGGCGAACACGATGAACGGCAGGGATCCGATGATCCATGCAGATGCCTTGGATTCAGACGACATCGCGTTGATCTTCAGCTTCATCTGCGCCCGCTGGCGCAAGACTGTCGAGAGGTTCGCCAGCGTTTCGGCCAGGTTGCCGCCGGTCTCGCGCTGGATGTTCAGCGTGATGCAGAAAAACTGGAATTCGGGCGTGCCCAGACGCTCGGCGGTTTCGATCAGCGCCTGGTCCATGGTCTTGCCGATCTTGATGCGCTCGGTCACCAGGCGAAATTCTTCGCCGACCGGGCCGGGCACCTCGGTCGAAACGATCGACAGCGTCTCGGCAATGGGCAGACCTGAACGCAGGCCACGCACCATCAGCTCCAGCGCGTCGGGGAAATTGGTCGTGAACTTCTTGATGCGCTTGGCGATGATCATGCCCAGATATTTATAGGGCAGGCCAAGGCCCACCGCCGTGCCGACGAAGATCGCCATCAATGGCGCCCAGCCGCGCACAAGGCCAAGTACGATGACAGCGACCGTCAGCCCAAGGCACGCCATGAGATACTGGTTCAGTGTCCAGCTCTTGCCCGACATACGCAGACGCTTGTTCAGGTTTTCCGGATTGGGAACGATGGACGTCAGCAGGCTGGATTGCGGCTTCACATAAGTGGCGATCGCCTTGCGCATGCGGGCTTCTGCCTGCGTTTCCGCCGATACCGTATGGCGTCCGGTGATGGTTGCCAGCCGGCGCGTCATCGCTTTGGATGCCGAAGGACCCGAAAACGCGAATACCAGCATCATCACCACGCTGGCCAGCATGAGGATGAGGAAAAGCAGTTTGGGATCCATCGTCAATACCCTCGTAAGCGCGGTTCGCCTAAAATAGTCAGGCGTTCTGCGCTGTCTTGGATTTTTTCTTCGGCAGCAGGTCTTTAAAATCGGCCAGCTTTCCGAGCAGCGAACCTGACTTCTTGCCGCCTTCCTCACCGTCCTCTTCGGCCAGATCGAGGATCTGGCCCACGATCTTCGAATAGGCCTGACCCAGCTTGCCGGATTTGGCGACCTCGGCGAGCGGCTTGCCCAGCTTCGCCGCCTGCGCAGCCGTGCGCATGTCATAGGGCAGCAGGATGTCGATCTTGCGCTCAATCGACTGTTCGAAGTCCTTGCGCGAGATTTCCAGCGTGTTGGGCTGTACCTTGTTGGCGGCAATCACGACCTTCACATGCGGCGCGTTGGCGCGCAGCCATGACAACAGGCGGATGGTATCGCGCGCGGCGGCCAGCGTCACTTCGGTCACCACGACGGCGATGTTGAAATCGGCCATCAGCTGCGGGAACTGGATCAGCATCTGGCGCGGCAGGTCAATGACGCTGCATTCGAATGCTGAGCGGAATTCTTCCTCCAGCTGATGAAACGCGCCGCCATCGGTCAGCATCGGCTGATGAATGGGCGCTTCTGCCGAAAGAATGGCAAGCTTGTCGGACGCGCGCACCATCGCGCGTTCGATGAACAGACCGTCGATACGGCTTGGATTTTCAATCGCGTCGATCAGGCCGCGGCCCGGCTCCAGATCGAGCGTCAGCGCGCCCGTGCCGAAGTGCAGGTCAAGGTCGAGCAGGGCGGTCGAGCGCTTTGATTGATCGGAAAGCAGCCAAGCAAGCGATGTCGCGAATGTCGATGCGCCGACACCGCCGCGTACGCCGATCACGGCGGTCGCGATATGCGGATGGGCCTCACCCTCGCCGGCGCGCGGCGTCATGAAAGAGGCCTGCGCATTGACGAAGGCGTCGCGGACATGGTCGGTGTTGAGCGGCTTCAGCAAATAATCCTGCAGACCGCTGGCGAGCAGATCGCGATACAGGCGCACGTCGTTCACCTGCCCGCAGGCGATGACGATGGTGCCGGGCTCGCAGACCTCGGCAAGGCTATTGATGTCCGCAAGCGGATCGATCGATTCCGACATGTCGACGAACAAAATGTGCGGGCTCGCGCTCACCGAAAGCGACTGGACCGCGTTGCGCAAGCCGCCACGATAGACGCGCTCGGCTTCCCAGCCCATCTCTACGGCGACGGAACGAAGGATGCTGACGCTGTTGTCGTCGCAAGCATAGGCCTGAAACATGTCGCGGCCGCTGGCGGGTCCGATTTTAAAAGGAGCGTTCATGCTTCAATTTCCTCACTTAAGACCGCCAGCACCTGTCGGAGCTTGTTCACGATACGCCTGAATGGCGCGGTTGGATGTCGTAGGGCGCAGGTCACTGTCGGTTGTCTGGCCGCGCACCAGATCTTCCGGGTTGGCGATCATTGCGGCGAGATTGCCGTTGACGCCGCAACCGAAGTTGGAGCTGGTCCCGCCCGACATCGACGTTTCCTGGTTACGGCTCCAGTCGGGGCAGCCGGGTACGGACGCCGAAGAGCGTCGCACGATCAACCGTACCGAACCATTCATCGGGGTGCCGGCGGCGCCGCTGGCATCATGGCCGATCAACAAACCGCGCTGACCCAGCACATTGGCGATGTCCCTTTGCAGGGCTTGACTGACCGACTGGCCACTGTCGGCAATCGCGACACTGTCGCCATAGGCGATGTTGAGCGAGTCCAGCCAACCGGCCATGCGGGTGCGTTCAGTCGGCGAGAGGCTCAAGCCATCATCCGAGCGCACGTCGTAGGTGAAGGTCGAATAGCTGACGACGGGCTGATGCACCGATTCGACACTGCGGTTGTAGGTGGATTCCCCTCCGCAGGCTGCCAGCGGCAGAGCGATCGCCCCGATCAGGCCGAAGCGAAGGACGGTGCTGGAAAATGTTTTGCGCATGGCGTGTGTCCTTCTCATCAGAATGTGAAGCCGGGGCTGACGGCATCGGCGGACGCTGTCTGCTTTTCCTTGCGGTTTGGCCGCGTTTTCGTGTCCGGCGTGACGGAGGCCTGCGGGTTGCCCGCCGGATCGGCAGGGGTCTCGCTAGGCGCTACCGAAGGGCCAGCCGCTTTCGCGCCGCTAACGCCGTCCGAAGCTTTGTTCAGGCCATATCCCTCCAGATGCGTCGGGTTGCGATAGCCATCGGTAGGCAGGCGCACGTCCGCTGCGTTGATCGGCTTGACGAGATACGGCGTCACAACGATCACCAGCTCGGTCTCGTCCCGCTGGAAACGGCGGGATTTGAACAGGCTGCCGAGGATCGGGATGTTGCCGATGCCGGGAACCTTGTCAGTATTGTTCGCCGTCGTGTTGTCGAGCAGGCCTGCAATCATGAATGCCTGTCCGGAACCCAACTCTACAGTCGTTTCCGCCTCGCGGGTTTTCAGCGCCGGCACACTTGAACTGATCGAGAAGTCCAGCGACGATACCGAGGGGCGAACGCGTAGTGAAATGCGGCCGTCGGCGAGCACGGTCGGCGTGAAGGCGAGCTGCACGCCATATTGCTTGAACTCGATGCTGTTGCCCTGCGTCCCGTTCGAAATGGTGTAGGGATATTCGCCACCGGCAAGGAAGCTGGCCGTTTCGCCCGAGAGCGAGGTCAGGTTCGGTTGCGCCAGTGTCGTCGCCAGACCGGCTGTTTCTGCCGCATCCAGCGCTGTCAGGATGTTGAGGCCGAACAGCTTGGTATCGGCAGCGAACGTCGTGCTGCCCGCCAACGGGTTCACGGCGGAGCCGATGACTTCCTTGGTTGTTTTGAAAAGGCCGGTATTCGGATCGATGGCATAGCCTTCGATAGGCTTCAGATTGTTGCCAACACCGAGCGGCCCTCCAATCGTCCACTTATCGTTAATGAAATTGCGACCCTGCGCCATGCCAAATTTGAACCCTCCGGTAACGTCGGCGGTCGCCAAATTTGTACCGATCTGATGGATCAGATTGCGGCTGACTTCCGCGATCTTAACCTGCAGGTTGACCTGCAGCGGAGTCGCGGTGCGCAAGCGGCTAACGACGGTGATCTGTTGATTGGGGTCGGCAGAAAAGGCCTGTACCAGGCGCTCGGCTTCCGCCGCGTCTTCAGGAGCCTTCACGGTGCCGGTCAGCAGGAACAGTCCATTCATTTTCGAAACGGTGATGTCGGAGTCCGGCATCGCCAGCTTCAACATCTGGTCGATGCTGGTCAGGTTGTTGCCGACGCGGATCGTCGCCGAATAGAGCGTCTTGCCACCGCCTGTCGTGACGGTGATCGCCGTTTCACCCGGCTTTTTCGCCAGAATATAAAGCTGGTCGGTCGACCGGACATGGACGTCGGCGACCGTCGGGTCGGCGACGATGATATCGGTCATTCTGCCCGACAGGTTCACGACCCGGCTGGCACCGACCGACATCAATATGACGTTGCCTTCGGTGGAGCTTGCCGCCGAAGCGACAGTGGCCAGCGGGATCGGCGCAATCGCTGTGCCGGACGCGAGCGTCAAGGCACAGAAAGTCTTGGCAACCCGGCGCAACGACGAATGGGTGCGTGTCATCTTAGTTCCCCTTGATCTCGACGTCGTCAACCGAAGTGCCACGCGCCACGCGGACAATCGGTCCTTCGAATTTTACGGGCTTGCGAGCGGGCATCGACCGGCGGGCGAAGCGAGATACATCGCCGCCTGTGGAGAAGCTGCGTCCGGCTTCGGGCCGCGACATGATTTCGGTCAGGGCCGATGTCTCGACCGAAGCGTCGTCACCGTCGCCCAGCTTTACCGCGCTGTTGGCGATGGCCGCGTCCAGATCCTGTCGTGTGTCGGCAATCGAACGCAGCGCCAGCGACAGGGCTCCCAGCTGCTCTGCGACCGCGATTTTCTCGGCGATGCGCGGCGTAACCTCAAGTGTCACGTTGGAATAGCGAGTCATCTGTGGCTGGCCGTTTTCGTCGACCGCGTTCGTCCGCTGATCGGTCGCCAGAACGCGCAGGTTCTGCACGATGGTCTCCGTCGCCTTCAGCGGCACGTCATTGTCTTCACCCGATACGGTCTGCGTCATCAACAGGTCGACATGGTCGCCGGGGAAGATGAAGCCGGAAACCGAAGTCTGCATCGAAACAGGAACGGTGATGGCGCGCATGCCCGGGCCCAGAGCGGCAGCAAGGAAGCCGCGCTGACCCGGTTGGATCAGTGCGCCCTGCGTGACCGGCTGGCCCGCGGTGATCGCGTTGCGGACGACGGCACCCTGAAGCGATTGCGGGTCGACCGCGTCCTTCGCATAATAGGCTGCCTCGACCAGATCCTTCGGCCAAGGCTGAAAGCGGAAGCTCGTCTCATTGATGATCGTGCCCACGGGCAGCGCCTGTGTCGCCACCAGTATCTGCGGGCCATCCAGAGCCTGCTGCGGTACGGCAGATGCCGATGCCTGCGGCGTATTGCTGCTGCTAAACATCGAACGCGCCATCAATGCCGCAGCAACGGCAATGACAAGTGCGCCTATCAACAGCACTGCTTTTTTAACATCCATGACGAACCTCGTCTTCCAAGCCGGGAAATTTCATCGCCCCGGACAGAGTTATTATGCAAACTGGTAAAAAATCCGTTCACTCACCAACCAGATGGCCGCCAGAGATATGGCGACACCATAAGGAACCTCGGGTTGCCCCAGTCTTTTAGTCATTCGATGATGGATAACCGTGACCAGTGTGACCACGCCGCCAAGTATCGCCATGATCACCAGCAACACCCAAAGCGCCTGCCAGGGAAACCACAGGGCGATGGCGGCAAGCAGCTTGACGTCGCCTCCGCCCATCAGATTCAATGCGAACAGCATGGCGAACATGCCGAACATGCCGCCACCCAACGCCACCTGCAGCGCCATGTCGGGCCAGGCCGGCATGCCGCTGGCAAACCAGTAGAGTGGAGCCAGAGCGGCTATGGTGATGTTGAGCTTGTTGGAAATGATACGCGAGCGGATGTCGGTCACCGCTGCCGCAACCAGCAGCACCAGCAACACGCACAACAAGGCTATCTTAATAACTTCCCCGCTCATTTCTGCGGGTCTAGACGCAATGCCTTACTAATCCGTAAACAGCATGTTAATACGACTGGAGCGTCTATAGACTGATGATCGATACCCTCTCCGACATATGGAAAACCCCCGATGGCTGGCCGCTTAGAAGGGTGATACTGCCCTCCGCATCTGGACAAGCGGCAAGGGGGGCGCTTCTGTTCCTCAGCGGGCGCGGCGACCATATGGAAAAATATGCCGAGACGCTGCACGATTGGGCAGATGCGGGCTGGGCGGTCGAAAATTTCGACTGGCGCGGCCAAGGCGGGTCGGGCCGTTTCATGGACGATACCAGCGTGGGCCATGCCGATAATATCGAACATTGGATAGAGGATTTGCGCGCCTATCATGCCGAGTGGGTTGAACGGACACCGCCGCCCCACGTCATCGTTGCGCACTCCATGGGCGGCCATATCGCGCTCAGGGCGCTGGCCGAAAACCAGATGGATATCGACGCTGTGGTCTTCGTCGCGCCGATGTTCGGGATAAATGCCGGTGGCCTGCCGCATGGTGTCGGCAACTGGATCGCCCATGCGGCATGCGGTCTTGGACATTCCAACCGCGCGGTCTGGTCGCTGGGGCGGAACCGGCACAAGGTCATGAACGCGGTCAGGACGACGCTGACGCACAGCGCGAAGCGCTATGAACAGGAGGCGCGCGTGCGCAGGGAACGTCCCGACCTCGTCGTGGACGCACCCAGCTGGGGTTGGCTGCGCGCGGCCTATCGGTCGATCAGCGTGATCAACCGTCCTGGTTATGCAAAGCGCGTTACGGTGCCTGCGCTTATTCTGGCGACGCGCGGGGACAGGCTTATTTCGGTATCCGCCATCGCGAATATTGCGAAACGCCTGCCAAACGCGCATGTCCATTATTTCGGGCGGCACGTCGCGCACGAGATATTGCGCGAAGTGGACGATGTGCGAAATGAGGCGTTGGAGCGGATCGAGCGATTCTTCGATGAGCACGCGCCTTCGCATGCCGAACCGGATGGGAAGAGTGATAGTTGAGCGGCGCCACGCGCAATTTTGATGCAGTCATAGTAGGTGGGGGGATGGCCGGCGCCAGTCTGGGCGCTGCGCTCGCTCCGGACATGTCGGTGTTGCTGGTCGAGATGGAGCGGCAGCCTGGCTACCACGCAACCGGTCGTTCTGTGGCATTCTGGTCCGAAAGCTATGGCGGCCCGCATGTTCGTCCACTGACATGCGCATCATTGCCATTTCTTGAAAGTCCTCACGCGTCTTTCGCGGAGGAAAGCTTTCTCACCGACCGGGGCGCCCTGCATATCGGGCGCGCCGAGGACGTGTTGCTGCGCGACGCCTTGCAGAATGAGTTTGGTGACGGGAATTTGTTCGCGCAAGTGGGCGCGAGCCGCCTGGCGGAATGCATTCCGGGGCTGCGTCCGGAATGGGTGGTCGGTCTTGATGAGGCCAGTACGCGCGACATCGACGTGGCGTTGCTCCACGCGGCCTATCTGCGGGCATTCGCGCGCAGCGGCGGCGTAGTGTCATGCGGCGACAAACTGCAGAGCGCACAATCGACGAGCGGCAATGGCTGGCGTGTGATGTTATCATCAGGGGAAGTACAAACGGGGCTGCTCGTCAATGCGGCCGGTGCCTGGGCCGATGATGTCGCTGTCGCTTCCGGTGTCACTCCAATCGGCATCACGCCCTTGTTACGCACGGTCGTTCAGTTGCGCGTGGATCCTGCTGCCCCGGACGATCTGCCGCTGGTATTGGACCTTGCCGGAAAATTCTATTTCAAACCGTCGGGCGGCGGCAGGATCTGGCTGACGCCGCATGATGAAAAGCCCAGCCTCGCCTGCGATGTCGCTGCCGATGAATATGACGTCGCCTTGGCAATAGACCGGCTGCAGTCGGTAGTGGATTGGCGTGTCGAAGCAGTTGAGCGTAAGTGGGCGGGGCTCAGAAGCTTCGCGCCGGACCGGCTGCCGGTTTACGGGCGCGACCCGCGCCAACCGGACTTTTTCTGGTTCGCAGGCCAAGGCGGTTTCGGAATACAGACAGCGCCCGCCGCTGCGCGGCTTGCGCGATCGATCATCACCGGGAGCGAAGATCCTGTGATCGCGGATCTGGATGCGGCGCTTTATACACCCGCCCGCTTTCGATGACCTTCGCCCTTTTCATTGCGCGTCACGGGGGTTAGGCTGGCCCCGGTTTCAACAAGTGGGGGAGCGAAGATGGCTCATAAGTTCGTGATCGAGAAGAACAAGAAAGGTGAGTTCGTCGCCAAGTTCAAATATAATTCGGAAATCATTTTCTGGACCGAAGGCTATGCCAGCAAGGCGTCGGCGAAAAATGCCATTGAGTCGATCCTCAAGAATGGCCCCGGCGCCCCAGTCGAAGAGGTCTGATACGCTCTCCGGCGTGGCCGCTATGGTGCGCGCCGCATGACGATATTGGGCGCAATTATTGCAGGCGGCGCGGCGCGGCGCTTTGGGGGCGACAAGGGCGCCGTCCTCCTGCACGGGACCGCGTTGATCGACCATGTTGTGCAATCGCTTCGGTCGCAGACGGATGCACTAATAGTCGTCGGCCGTGACTGGCAGGGGCTGAAGTCGATTGCCGACAGGCCACGTGGCGATGAGGGCCCTTTGGGCGGGCTATGTGCCGCGCTCCATTATGCAAGTGAACAGGGGCACGATGCGGTTCTGTGTGCCGGTTGTGATACGCTGCCTGTGCCGGCAGAACTTCGCTCAATATTATCGCCCGGTCCCGCTGTGGTCGACGGCCACTGGTTGATGAGCCTGTGGCCATCCGCGCTTGCCGAAGATCTTGATCGCTGGCTTGCCTGTCAGCCGGATCGGTCCATCAGGGGCTGGATGCGCCATGTTGGCGCGAAAGCGGTTTCGGTGGAAACCCGCTTTTATAACATCAATATGCCGAAGGATCTGGCAGAGGCCGAACGCGAAATGCGCGCCGGTCAGTCCTGATAACCCAGTTCCGCCCGCATATCGATCGCATCGATTATCTTGCCGCCGCCCATCATTACTGCGCCGCCGCACGCCAGAAATAGCAACTTGCCACCGATGCCCGGATACTGCTCCATATAGATCATACCGCGATCTGCCGCGCCAAGCGCCAGCGCATAGATTACGGCGAACGCCTCGAACTTGGTCTTGATCGTGAACAGGCGGCGAATCTTGGTTAGCATCTGGTTAAATTAGCACTGCGCCCCGCCCGCACCAATCGCGTTAACTTCGAAAGATTGTTCAGCTCGGGGTGGGGGCTGGCCTGTTTGGTGGAATGGTGGGGAGAGCAGGCCGCCCGCAACGGAACACCTCGATCCCTGCAATTAACGGGTCCTGACCCTAACGCGCATGCGGAATCATGTTGCCGCTGTTATGATAAGGAGCGTCTGCAGGCTTCATCGATTCAATAATAAAGTTGCCTGGCCACAAGCAGGCCGGTCGTTGCTCATATTTTCTCAAGTAGAGGAAAAATCCTTCGCACAGTCCTTTCGGGATTATGTAATGGGCATAGATTGTGGGATATCGTCCATTGCCGAGTTGACTTCACCAATAAGTTTCCTTTTATGGGCGCTTTCTGCCTGCTCATTCAAGATATTTTGCTCGGAGTCATACAATATGGACAAGTTTGATGCTCGCCGCGCGGCTCTCGATCTCGTTACCGCCTTTGTGAATAATAACAGTTTCAAGGCGCAGGAATTGCCAGCACTACTGTCGGATGTTTACGAAGCTATTTCTGGCTTTGGCGAAGAGAAAAAGGGGGCTGCTGTCACATCAAAGAATGATGGCGTGGCGGAGGCCCCTTCGGCCCCCACAGTAGATGCTGTCTCGCCAAAAGCCGATGCCGCTCCCAAGGCCGCGGTTTCCGCTGAAGAATCGCTGAGTGACCCCAATCACATCGTTTCAATGATCACCGGTGAGAAGATGAAGACGCTGAAGCGTCATCTGCGTTTTCATGGATTGGATGAGCAGCAGTATAAGGAGCGCTATAACCTCCCTCAGGATTATCCGATGGTGGCACCCGCTTATTCGATATTGAGGCGCAAGGTGGCCAAGCAGATGGGGTTGGGGCGCGTAGGAAAAGCAGCGGCCGACAAGAGTGCGCCAGCAGCCAAGGCTTCGCCGAAACCAACCGCTGCAAAAACAAAAACTAAGTCCAAGGCCACTGCTGCGCCTAAGAAAGCTGAGACCGCAGCCGCTGCTGCGCTCAAGGCTACACCTAAAAAAGGCCCGGCCAAGAAAGCCGACGCGAAATCCGCTCAACCGAGCGCTGCAACTGCGGTGCCCGCTGCAACACCGGTCAAGAAGGCCTCTGACAAGGTTGCCCCATCCAAGGCTGGCCCGGCAAAGAAGAGGGCAAAGCCCGCCACCAAAGCGACCAAGCCAAAGGCCCCCACGCCCAGTAAAGCGGATACCAAAGCCTCTGGAGCCGCAGCAAGCCCTGCCGTCACTGCGTCGCCGGCGAAAGTTGCCGCCGATGCTCCCAAGGCCGCTGAAGCAAAGCCGGCACCGGCTTCGAGCGACGATGCACCTCGCCAGAAGCTCAAACCCGTCTTCAATGCCTGAATATGGGGATCGGGTCGAATTAATCGGAACGTTGGTGCGTGATGAAGGCGGTTTTGCGCTAAGCTGCGAGGGTGGCAAATTCTACCGTCTGCAATTGCCCAGGGTTCCGGTCGACGAAGTAGAAAAGCGGGTACGGGTAATCGGCAGGTTGTTGCAAACTGACGTGATCGAGGTTGAGGGCGTGGCACAGATCTGAGCAACGCGCCGGCATGTCAGGTCTACTGTCGGTCATGCAGTATCAGGCCTGACGATGGTGTGACGGCCAGTAAAGATTTGATCCGAAAGATCAGGCAGAAAAAAGCCCCGGGCTCCTGTTGGAGGCCGGGACTAAATTGTTATCGGTTGAGAGACTGACTCACAGTTTTTCCATAAGTTCCGGCACGACCTTGTAGAGGTCTCCAACGAGGCCGATGTCGGCTACCTGGAAGATCGGAGCGTCCTCATCCTTGTTGATGGCGACGATCGTCTTTGAGTCCTTCATGCCGGCAAGGTGCTGGATCGCGCCTGAGATGCCGATGGCGACATAAACCTCGGGGGCCACGATCTTGCCGGTCTGACCAACCTGATAGTCGTTGGGGACATAGCCCGCATCGACCGCCGCGCGGCTTGCGCCGACAGCCGCGCCGAGCTTGTCGGCCAGCGGGAAAATCGTGCTCTCGAATGTCTCGCTGTCCTTCAATGCACGGCCACCCGACACGATGATCTTGGCGCTTGTGAGCTCGGGACGTTCCGACTTGGCGATCTCCGCGCCCACGAAGGACGAGAGACCCTTGTCGCCGGTGGAGGACACCGCCTCGACCGTTCCGCTTCCACCTTCCTTGGCTGCCTTCTCGAACGCGGTGCCGCGCACGGTGATGACCAGCTTGGGATCCGACGTCTTGACCGTCGCGATCGCATTGCCTGCATAGATGGGCCGCGTGAAAGTATCGGCACTCTCGACCGAGAGGATGTCGGAGAGCTGCATTACGTCGAGCAGTGCCGCAACGCGCGGCGCGACATTCTTGCCGGTGGTGGTTGCCGGTGCGACGAACGCATCATGATGGCCCATCAGCTCCGCGATCAGCGGCGCGACATTCTCGGCCAGCGCGTGATCGAACGCGGCATCGTCGGCGACATGCACCTTGCCCACGCCCGCAATCTTCGCAGCCTCATCGGCAACACCGCCCACGCCCGAACCTGCAACCAGCAGATGCACTTCACCCAGCTTGCTCGCCGCAGTAACAGTGGACAGCGTAGCGTCCTTCAGGGCGCCGCCTTCATGCTCTACCCATACGAGTGTCTTCATGCGGCTACTCCCAATGCCTTGAGTTTCGCGACCAGTTCATCGACATCGGCGACCTTCACGCCTGCCTGACGCTTGGGCGGCTCGGAAACCGTTATCGTGGTGAGGCGCAGCGTGATATCCACGCCATAGTCTTCCGGCTTCTTCTGCGCCAAGGGCTTGCTCTTCGCCTTCATGATGTTGGGAAGCGACGCATAGCGCGGCTCATTGAGGCGCAGGTCGGTCGTCACGATGGCGGGCAGCTTCAGCTTCACCGTCTCCAGGCCGCCATCGACTTCGCGCG
>CAYGOH010000058.1:0-7376 GCA_964351385.1 uncultured Sphingobium sp.
GACATTCGTAGCCGAAAAGCTGGCCGAGCGGGATGTGCGCCACAAACGGATGGGAGACAGCCGCTATGTCGTCGAGCCTAATGTGAAGGAAGGCAAGGGCGGCCTGCGCGACCTGCACACGCTTTTCTGGATCGGTAAATATGTGAACCGCGTCGATTCGGTTGCCGGCCTGGTGGAGGCAGGGCTGCTGACGCGGCAGGAGCTGAAACAGTTTCAGAAGGCAGAGAATTTCCTGTGGGCCGTGCGATGTCATCTGCACGCCATCACAAATCGTGAAGAAGACCGTCTGACTTTCGATCTGCAGCTTGAGGTCGCAAAGCGGATGAATTTCGCGGGGCGCTCGGGCCGATCCGGCGTCGAACGTTTCATGCGCTATTATTTTCTGATGGCGAAGATGGTGGGAGACCTGACTGCGGTGTTCCTCGCCCATCTCGACGATCAATGGGCTGCACGTGGGCGGCGCTATGTTCCCAATCTCTTCCGCCGCCCGAGGAAACTCGATGGCTTTGTGCTCGAACGTGGGCGGATCGCACTGCCCAACGACGATTTCTTCCAGGAAGACCCCGTGCGCCTGCTCGAAATGTTCGCGCTCGCCGACAAGCATGGGCTGGAAATCCACCCCAGTGCGATGATCGCCGCGCGCCGCGACGCGCCGCTGATCGACAACAAGATCCGCAGGGATGCAAAGGCGAACGCCTTTTTCATGGAGGTCCTGACCTCGCCGCGTGACCCCGAAACAGTCCTTCGCTGGATGAACGAGGCTAGCGTTTTCGGGCGTTTTGTACCCGATTTCGGCCGGGTCGTCGCGCAGATGCAGTTCGACATGTATCATCATTTCACGGTGGATGAGCACACCATCCGCGCCGTTGGCCTGCTCGCGAGGATAGAAAAGGGGGATCTCGCCGAAGATCATCCGCTGTCGACGGTGCTGATGCACAAGCTGATCTCGCGCCGCGTGCTGTATATGTCGGTACTGCTGCATGACATCGCCAAGGGCCGCGGCGGCGATCACAGCGTGCTGGGGGCGGAGGTGGCCCGCAAGCTGTGCCCGCGTTTCGGCCTGAGCGCTGCTGAAACCGAAACCGTGGCGTGGCTGGTGCGCCATCACCTGCTGATGAGTGCGACCGCATTCAAGCGTGACCTTTCCGATTACAAGACGATCATGGATTTTACCGACGTCGTGCAGAGCGCGGAGCGTTTGCGTCTGTTGCTCATGCTGACGGTCGTCGATATCCGCGCGGTGGGACCGGGCGTCTGGAACAGCTGGAAGCGGCAGTTGCTGGCCGATCTGTATAATGCGGCAGAAGAAGTCTTGCGCCTGGGCCACAAGAGCAATGGCCGCAAGGAAAAGATCGAAGCAAAGCAGCGCATGCTGCGTGACGCGCTCGATATCTCGGACGCGGCATTCAAGCGGTTGTCCAAGCGGCTGCCGGACAGTTACTGGATTGCCGAGGCCGACGACATATTAGTGCATAATGCGCGCCATATTTTGAGCGCGAAGGACCAGCCGCTGTCCATCGTGGCGGAGGTGTACCCGGAGCGTGGTGCGACGCTGGTGACGGTCTATGCGGCCGACCACCCCGGCCTGTTCTATCGCATTGCGGGCGCGATCCACCTTGTCGGTGGCAGCATCATCGACGCGCGCATCCACACGATGCGCGATGGTATGGCGATCGATAATTTTCTGGTGCAGGATCCGCTTGGAAGGCCGTTCGATGGCCCGGATCAACTCGCAAGGCTGGAAAGCGCGATAGAAGATGCGCTGGCGAACAAGCAGAAGCTGCAACCCAAGCTTGCCGCGCGGCCCTTGCCCCGTACGCGGGCGGAGGCGTTCGACATTCCGCCCAATGTCCTGATCGACAACAAGGCATCGAACCGGTTTACCGTGATCGAGATTCATGCGCGCGACAAGCCTGCGCTGCTGTTCAACCTCGCCTATGCGCTGTTCCAGTCCAAGGTGACGCTGCACAGCGCGCATATCACCACCTATGGCGAGCGCGCGGTCGATACCTTCTACATCACCGATTTGCTGGGCGAGAAGATCGAGAGCAAGACGCGGCTGCAGACGCTGGAAAAACGCCTGTTGAGCGCGGCGGAGGCCGAGGCGATGGAGCAGCTGGCGGCTTAGACAGCGTAGGGCTCATCTCGATAGTTTGATCGGTATTGGAGCTTGGTAGTATGAGCAAAATATTGGTAGTGGGGTTATTCACCAAGCTGTCTATGACAATGATAGTTTTCAGTGCAGCATTCCATTGCTCTGCTGTTGCGCAAAAACTGGAAGAAGTACCTGAATGGCCCAAAACCATGTATGCCTGTTACTATCATGGTGCTCTTGAACGGTTCGACGGGTCGCTCCAATTTGCTATCACCTATACAGAACAAAAAGATATCTTTTCGCATTTCGTGAAATGGTCGATGCCGATTAATTCGCCGTATCGCAAGGAGGGGCGCAGCGCACCATTACTCGTAAAAGATATGGTGGGTCATCACGGTGAGAGGTCTGATGGTTGGTTAAGCTTTGAATGGCCAAATAACCATCCATGGCGTGATAGGGTCAGCGACGAATTTACTACTTCTAATGTGTCCGTGAAAATTACCAATTCTGGCTTGTTTGGACAGAAGATGCAAAAAAAGGAGCGATGGCATCAGTCCGTCATTGTTCGAGACAAAGAAGCGCTGATTCGACAGGGTGAAGAAGACTCGTTTTTGATCTTGAACGGTTTAGAGCCGGCGCTTGTTACAGACTTCGGTCATATATCCAGTCTCAGTTTGTGGGCTCCGCTTGCGAGCTTGCTTGCTTGGGGGGCAGGGTTAGACGAGCTAACCATTTACGATGTTTTCGTTGAGCCAACAAAATATCGGTCGCACGCTTACTCACGAGATCCTGTCAGCCATAGGCGAGTGGTGGGAATGTATAAAATCGACATTTCAGCCTTTTCTCGCGCATTTGCCCAAATGAAAACTCAACATGAGGGGTGGCTGAAGAGTTTGTCAGACTTCAAAAATAGCTGCCGAAAAATCAGGGTCGATGACCCATCTACGGAAATTATAGTAAACTGAGCTCATTGATGACGTGGTAGGTGAGGTTTGCGTTCAAACGATTTCCATCCTCATGCCGGGCTCCAGCATGGGCAGTATCCGGTCCATATCCTCCTGCGCTATGGCGATGCAGCCTTCGGTGGGCTTGGGCGCGCCGTCATCGCCCGGCACCCAGATATGCCAGAAGATGGCGCTGCCCTGGCCGGGAACGGGCGGCGCGTCATTATGCCCCAGCACAATGACGATGTCATAGGCGGTGTCCTCGCGTTGCAGCCGCTCATGCGAAAAGTCGCGGGGCAACAGGACGGGGCGGTTATAAGCAGGGTCCGCCGGGTCGTCCGACCAGCCGTCGCCTTCGCGCGTCCAGCGCCATGGAATGTGCGGCGCTTCCTTCAATGACACCCGATCGGGGCGCAGCAATATGCCGCGGATCGGCCAGATGCCCAGCGGCGTGCAGCCATCGCCTTCGCGTTTGCTTTCGGCGGGGCAGGTGCCGCCCTTGCCGATGGCGCAGGGGATCGTGATCGCCCCGAATTTCAGCGTATGCGCGGCGGTATCCACGCAGACCATGTCTGTCACAACTGGTGCCCGGTGCGGTCGCGCTTGGTATCGAGATAGCGTTCGTTATGCGGGTTGGGCTCAATCGCGTGGGCCAGCCGCTCTGTCACCATGACCCCTTCGGCTTCCAGCCCTGCGACCTTCGCGGGATTGTTGGTAAGCAGGCGAACCTTCGGGATTGCGAGCAGCTTCAGCATTTGCGCCGCTACCGAAAAATCGCGCGCGTCGATCGAAAAGCCGAGCCGCACATTGGCGTCGACCGTATCGAACCCCTGATCCTGCAACGCATAGGCGCGCAGCTTGTTGATGAGGCCGATACCGCGCCCTTCCTGCCGCAGGTACAGCAAGACGCCCCATTGCGCGTGGGCGATCTCCCTGAGCGCGCCATGCAGCTGCGGCCCGCAATCACATTTGAGCGAGCCCAGCACATCGCCCGTCAGGCATTCGCTGTGCAGGCGAACGACCGGCACGCTGCCGTCGCGTTCGCCTATCACCAGTGCGACATGCTCGCGCGGGTCGGCCCGTGTGCGAAAGGCGACGATTTCGGCCTGTTCCGCAGCCTCGACCGGCAGGCGCGCGCGTGTTGCGATATGCAGCTGAGGCCCGCCGCCATAATCCTGTATCGCACTGGCCTCGGCGCGGGCTTCGACCTCGACGGGATGGGACGCCACGAAGAAAGCGGGCAGGATGCCGGCCAGCCGCGCAAGGCGCAGCGCGGCAGCGGCCGCCTGTGGCGCAGATACGCCCAGCGCGCGGTAGGGCCCTTTCAATGGGGTCGCCAGATCGCGCACGGGATCGGCCAATGCGACGGCCCCTGCGAGGTCTATCCAGCGTTCGCGCCGGACCAGAACGGGCGCCTCCGGGTTGGCTGCTTCCAGCTGGTTGGCGAGGCGCAAGGTTTGCGCGCGTGCCGCAGAAATCAGGATGTCGGCCTGTGCCTGCGGATCGAACGCGGCAAGGCTGGCGTCTTCGGCGCTTTCGACCGCGAGCAGGGCCAGCGATTCGCCTGGTGCGCCGACCTCGACCGGCCAGCCGCGCCGCAGCGCGTCAATCGCCCTCGCGACAGCACGGTCGGCCGCCGCGCCCGTCATCAGAACGCGAACTCGGTGATGATGGGGGCATGGTCGGAGGGTCTCATCCACCCGCGGCAGCTTTCCGCGACGCGATGGCTGACCGCTTTTTCGAGGAGCTCCGGGCTGGCCCACATATGGTCGAGTCTCCGTCCGCGGTCGGACTTTTCCCAATCCTTCGCGCGGTAGCTCCACCAGGTGTAGAGGCGCGCGGGTTCGGGATGGAAGTGGCGGCCCAGATCCACCCAGTCATGCGCGGCCTGCAATCGGGCGAGCGCCTCGCACTCGATCGGCGTGTGACTGACCACGTCGATCAGCTGCTTGTGGCTCCACACATCGGATTCCAGCGGCGCGATATTGAAGTCGCCGGTCAGGATCGTCGGGCCTTCCAGTGTCTTGGCCCATTCCACCATGCGGTCGACAAAATCGAGCTTCTGTCCGAACTTCGGATTGACCGCCCGGTCGGGCACATCGCCGCCGGCGGGCACATAGACATTTTCCAGCCGCACACCATTGTCGAGCCGCACGCCGACATGGCGCGCCTCGCCATTCGCCTGCCAGTCGAGTCGATCATCCTCGCGGATCGGCACTCGGCTGAGGATGGCGACGCCATGGTGCATCGGCTGCCCGTGCAATATCTGATGATTATAGCCCATCTGGCGGAATACGCCGCCGGGGAAAATATCATCGACGACCTTCGTTTCCTGAAGACATAATATGTCGGGCGCTTCCTCGTTCAGAAAACGCGTCACGATATCGATACGGGCGCGGACGCTGTTGATGTTCCACGAAGCAATTGTGAGATTTTTCGGCATGGCCTTTCCACTAGGGGGCATCCGCCAGCGAAGCAAGCGTGGGCGGGCGGTTTGCCGCACAGCTATACGAAATAAGTAAGACCCCCGTTCCGGGGGCGTGGAACGGGGGCCTCAGTCTTGCGCTATTGGGCGCAAACACAAAGGTGGCTTACCGGGTAACAGGGGGAAGCCCGGGGCCGTCTCTGCGGTTATCTCTTTCTATCCGATTCTGGCTGTCCACAAGATGAACGGTTGTAAATATGGTCGCCGTTTGTCGCCGGTGGAATGCGTTTAGCCGCCAGGACGCTTCGTGGTCTGGCGGGGGTCGCGCCAGCGGAAAGCCGAATCGTCCACCGCAACATTATAGGCCTGCGAAGACAGGCGGACCGCTGTCCTGCTTCCCTGCGCATCGCGCGCGACCCAACCATAGAGGTCAAGCCCGGCGGGAGCGGATTTCTTGCGGTTGAAAACCAGCGTTATGGTGCCGAATTCCGGGCGCTTGGGGTCATGCGCTTCGACCGCCAGCACATTGGGGTCGCCGGTTTGCACGACTTTGCTGAATTTCGTGAAATCACGTGACGGATCTATCAGCGCGCCTAGCGGCGAGCTGCCGATCGGCCAGCGCTGTACCTGCCGCACCTCATAATCGATCAGCGTCAATGCCTTGCCATCGCCGATGATCAGCATCGGCACGCCTTGCCCATATTGAAAGCGGATTTTGCCCGGCTGTTTCAGGGTCAGCTTTCCGGTCAGTGTCTGACCATTGCGATCGGTCTGCGAAAAATCCGCCTTCAGGCTTTTTACCGCGCGGATATAGCTGGCGACTCGCGCCAGGTCTGCCTGCTGAGAGGTTGCAGCCGCCTGCTGGGCGGGCGCGGCGACCAAGGCCGACGGCACCGAAGCCGTTGCAAGCGCGGCCAGGCCGATCAATCCCAATCCATTGCGAACAGACATCATCACTCTCTCCTTGTCCTTCCACAAAAATGCAGAGGGACGATTGAACAGCTTCTGAATGTTTCAGAAACCCGGTGTTCAGCGTGCGTGATAGCGCAGGCGGCCTATGAAACGTGCCAGACTGGGCCGATGTTCCGTGCGCGCCTGCATGCGTGCCTTGGACTTTTCGAACCGCATCACGCCCTCGATTCGGCGCGCGAGAAAAGCGCGGGTTTCCGTGTGGCTTTCGCTCTCGTCATTGAGGAAAACGAGCAAAGTCGCGGAATAGATGCCTGCGAGCAGCGTGCGCTTGGAATAGTGATTGAAATCAACAGCGGTATCGCCAGCCGCGCGCCACATCACATCGGCGGCGCGCCAGCCGAGCTGCGCGGCGCGCGGCATGTTTTGCGGCATGGCGAGAATGGCGAGCGCACGGCGTAACGCCTCCCTGTCGCGGGCCAGAAGATCGAGCCGGGCCTCGACGAGAGTCGCGATCTTTTCGCGAATTTTCATGGGTTTCAGCGTTTCGGCGGTGCAGGCACGCAGCATCTGCGCATCGATATGCGCAAACCAGGCGTCGATCATCGCGATCGCGCCGCCATCGAAAGCCAAGCGCGCCACTTCTGCTGCAACACCAAGCTGGCCCGCCGCCATATCGACGGCAGCCGTCGACCATCCGTCAAATGCTGCGTTACGCGCGATTACGGGAGCGAGGGCGGCGCGTACCTCGTCCAGTGTCGGATCGGGATTAAGCTCAGGATCGGCCATGCATGTCTTCTAGAACAGAGAGCCGCGTCTGGAAACCGCTGATCGCAGCGGGAGGTTACGCGCCGAACTGTTCGCGCAATTCCAGCATCCGAATGGCGGCCTTGGCCGCTTCGCCGCCCTTGTCCTTTTCGCTGGGTCTGGCGCGGGTCAGCGCTTGCGCCTCATTTTCGACCGTCAATATGCCGTTGCCGATCGCGATTCCATCCATCGACAG
>CAYGOH010000058.1:7386-12551 GCA_964351385.1 uncultured Sphingobium sp.
GCGCCATCAGGCCCCGTGCGCTTTCGTTGGAGACGATTTCGAAATGATAGGTTTCGCCGCGGATCACCACGCCGATGGCGATGAACCCGTCATAGCGGCCGCTTTCCGCAGCCATGGCGACTGCGCCCGGTATCTCCAGCGAGCCCGGCACGGTCAGCACCTCATGGCTGTGCCCCGCTGCTTCGAGTACGGCAACCGCGCCCTCGATCAGCAAGTCGTTGAGATGGTCGTACCAGCGCGCCTCGACGATCAGGAATTTCGCCAAAATATTTCTCCAGCTTATAAATCTATCGGGCGTTGACCCACCACGGTCAGCCCATAGCCATCAAGGGCGATAAGGCTGTGGCTGGTGTTGGTCAGCAGGACCATGTCGTGCACGCCGAGTTCCGCCAGAATTTGCGCGCCTACGCCATAGTCGCGCAGCTCGTCCATATCGCGGGGTGTTTCCCCGACATATTGCTTCAATAGTCGGGAAAACACGTCCGGTGAACTGCGGTTGATCGCAACGATTAACCCGGCACCCTCTTCACCGATGATCTCCATCGACCGCGCCAACATGCTCGCGCGTTTGCTCTCTGCGCCGAAGGTGTCCACTAGGACCGATAACTGGTGCATGCGCACTAGTGTGGGGTTGTCAGGGTCGATATGGCCTTTCTGCAGCACAAGCTGTTCGCTGTTCGTCGCACGGTTGAAGAAGGTAATCGCTTTCCAGTCTCCACCCCATTTGCTGGTAAAAGGCACCTCGGTGCGTTTTTCAATAAGATGATCGTGCCGTCTGCGGTAGGCGATAAGGTCGCGGATCGTGCCGATCTTCAGCTTGTGCTTCTGGGCGAACGGGATGAGGTCGTCGAGCCGCGCCATCGTGCCGTCGTCGCGCATGATTTCGCAGATCACGCCGGAGGGGTTGAGGCCAGCCAGTCGTGCCACGTCGACCGCCGCCTCGGTATGTCCGGTGCGCACCAGAACGCCGCCGTCGCGCGCCACCAAAGGAAACACATGTCCGGGCGAAACGATATCCTGGCGCCCCTTGGACGAATCGATGGCGACCGCAATGGTGCGGGCTCTGTCCGCTGCCGAAATGCCGGTTGTTACGCCCTCGCGCGCCTCAATCGATACCGTGAACGCCGTTTCGTGGCGGGTGCCGTTGTGCCGGCTCATCAGGTCGAGGCCGAGCTGACCGACCCGGTCCTTCGTCAGGGCGAGGCAAATAAGGCCGCGGCCATGCGTCGCCATGAAATTGATCGCATCCGGCGTCGCCATCTGCGCGGGAATAACGAGATCGCCCTCATTTTCGCGATCCTCGTCATCGACGAGGATGAACATGCGCCCGTTGCGCGCCTCGTTGATAATTTCTTCGGGCGAAGACAGCGCGGTGCCGCCTTCCCGCTTGAACAAATATATTTCCAGTTTGCTGAGCGTGTCCGCCGTCGGGTTCCAATCGGCCTCACCCAATTTGCGCAGGCTGTTCGCATGCAGGCCCGCCGCGCGCGCAAGGCCTGATCGCGACATTTCGCCATCGCGGATGAGGGTTTCTATTTGTTCGATAAGCTCTGTAGACATGGACGGATAAAATCACATTATAATGTGATCGTCAATGCCAAATATCACATCAGAAGGCAGCATCTCTGTCTTTAAGGCGTGCCAGATAGCGGGCCAGCACATCGATCTCGACATTGACCCGACTGCCTTGCGTCAGCCGGTTCAGGGTCGTGACAGCCCAGGTATGCGGAATGACATTGACGTGGAAGTGCGCGTCTTCGCCCGCGTCGCGAACTTCATTGACGGTCAGGGACACGCCATCAATCGTGACCGACCCTTTCGGTGCGATATAGGGCGCGATATCCGCCGACACAGAGAATGTGACGATATGAGATTCGCCATTTTCCGCGACGCTCAGCACCGTTGCAATGCCGTCCACATGCCCCGTGACGATATGGCCGCCCAATTCCTCGCCCAGCTTCAGAGCGCGTTCGAGGTTCAGCGCGCTGCCTGCCTCCCACATGCCTGGTGCGGTACGCGTCACCGTTTCGGCTGAGGCGTCGACGGCAAACCAGCCCGAACCCTCGCCATCGGTTCCTTTGTTGACAACAGTCAGGCATACGCCGGAACAGGCGATCGAAGCGCCCATGGCGATGGTATCGACGTCATAGCCGCACTGAATTTGCAAACGGAGGTCGCCCCGCTGCTCTGCGGAGAGGATTGTGCCGATGTCGCTGACGATACCCGTGAACATGGAGTCGCTCTAACCGTCCCGCGTGCGCAGGTAAACCTCCATACTGTCTTCGCCGAACATGCGCCGGTCCGCAAGGCGCCAGCGGCCATGGGCGGCATCGAGCGCGGGCAGACTGATATCACCGATTGCACCCTTGCCGGCGCCAATGACAATCGGCGCGCGATAGAGCAGCAGCCGGTCGACCAGATCGGCTTGAAGAAATGCGGCGGCGGTTTGTGCGCCCCCCTCGACAAGGATGCTGGATATGCCATCGACCGCAGCGATCTGTGCAGGGTCAGTAATTATGTCCCTGCCGTCCGGTGCATCGCCATGCCCCAGCAGGATGCGGCGGGGCGAGCGATCTTCCAGCCCGGGCAAACGCACGTCGAGGCGTGGACTGTCGGCCCACCATGTGCCACGGCCCACCAATATCGCATCATGGCAGGCGCGCATCAGATGCGCGTGCGCGCGCGCGGCGTCGCCGGTAATCCATTGGCTCGTGCCATCGGCCATCGCGATGCAGCCATCGAGCGACAGCCCCAGTTTCAGGGTGACCATAGGCCGCCCCAGCATCTGGCGCAGGAAGAAGCCCTGCATGGCCCGCTGCGCCTCGTCCTGCAGTATCCCGATATCCACGCGAATGCCCTGATCGCGCAGCCAGGCGATGCTTAGCCCGTTGGTGCGCGGATCGGGGTCGGCAGCGGCGATCACGACGCGTTCAATCTCGGCCCTTTGCAACAGTTCAACGCAGCGCGGACCGCGTGACGACAGGTGAAAACACGGCTCCAGCGTTACATAGGCCGTGGCTCCCATGGTCTGGCCTGCTGCCTCATCAAGCGCCCGTGCCTCGGCATGGGGACGCCCGCCCGGCTGGGTCCAGCCGCGCCCTACGACCCTGCCGTTCCGGACAATAAGACAGCCAACATTGGGGTTGGGCGATGTCCGGCCAGCGCCTCTTAACGAAAGGGCGATGGCGGCGCGCATGAAGCGCGCGTCGTTCGCTTGCGTCATTCTTTTGCTATGACCTGAGCGCCCGCTGCCTCTTTCGCGCGCGCGTCGGCAAGGCGTTTTTCCAGCATGGCGCGGATATAGGCGAGCGCCTCGGCGCGGCGCTTGTCATTGCGTTCGGCGTCCTTCCGCCATTCGATGCCGAATGTATCCGCCAGCTTTTGCATTTCTTTCTGTTTTTTTTGCAGCGCTTTCTCACGTCGTTCAAGGTCGCGCATCTGCTGCAATATGATCGCGCTGTCCGCCCGTTCGCCGTTCCAGCTCTGGAAATAGGTGATCTTGTTCTGCCGGGGCATGGTGTTGGTATTGGCATCCACCAGAAACGCCCACACGATGATCCAAGTCAAAGCGATAGATACGCCGAGCAGGGGCCATTTGTGTGCGCGGTTTGCGGTCAGATATGACCACAGGTCGCCAGCGGCGCTGCGTGGGGAAACAGGGCGGGGAAATATGGCCATCACTGCGATATAGGCGGACTCGCGCGCTGATGCAAAAGCATCGAACATTGACCGAAATCATGGAGCGGTGTCATCGCACTGGTAAAGATCATTTGGCGACCCGATGGGCTGGGCTTCGGTTCCGTCCATCAACTGCCCGGTGTGTTCTCTGGGCACACCGGGCTTTCAATGCGGTGAAGGCCTTATTCCGGTTTGTTTTCCGCGTCCTCCTTACTGGAGGACGTTGTGTCGGTTGGGCTTTGCGAAGACCGCATACTGTCGCTCGCTTGGGATGCCATCGCCCGCAATTTCGCCTCCGCCTCATCGTCCTTGCCCGCCATCACCAGCCAGCTCATCACGGCGGCCACGATCAGCGCGACTATCGCCAGCCAATATCCGAACTGCCAGCTAACCTCGATCATCGACAATGCCGCTTTGTCCAAGCCATAGGCGGAACCGTCGCCGGACGCTTCGGACATCGCGGCGCTTTTGCTGTAGCGGCTCGTTCCCATGAAAATCAGCACCAGCGCAGCAACCGCCGTGCCCAGGACATGTTTCGCCTTTTCCCTTCCCTTGGTCAGCAGTAGATAAAGGCCGCCCGCAATCGCGATGAGCGCGAGGATCAGCCAGATGTTGATCGACGTGTCATTTGTGCGCTGAGCAGCCTGTCCCAGAAAGGAAATCTGCCCGAATGCGAGGCCGAAGCCGGTCGCCTTCGCAATTGTCTGGCCCGAACAGCTGACCGTCATCCACGGCAACAGAAACGCGGCAAGCGCTATGCCCTTTGGAACAGGAATCCATTTCCACATCAGACCGCCCCCAAACCGATATCGCTATCGGCAAGGGTAGCCGCGAGGCCGGGCAAGTCAATCCATGCGTTTGGCGCTGTTTTCGCGGTCAGGCGGGTAGAAGATGCTTTTCGCCGGCGAGGCGCATCATCGCCTTTTGCAGCTTTTCGAAGGCGCGCACCTCGATCTGGCGGACGCGCTCGCGCGATACGCCATAGACCTGCGAGAGCTCTTCGAGCGTCTTGGGATCTTCGGCCAGGCGCCGCTCGGCAAGGATATGCCGTTCGCGATCGTTGAGCGAGTCCATCGCCTCGACAAGCAATTCATGGCGAACGGTCGTTTCCTCGGCATCGGCGACGCGTTCATCCTGAAGCGGATTGTCGTCGGCCAGCCAGTCCTGCCACTGTCCCTCGCCATCCTCGCGCATCAGCACGTTGAGCGACGTGTCGCCGCCCATCGCCATGCGGCGGTTCATGCTGACGACTTCCTCTTCGGACACGCCGAGATCGGTCGCGATCTTGGTGACGTCCTCGGGGCGCAGGTCGCCATCTTCGAAGGCCTCGATATTGCTCTTCATCCGGCGCAGGTTGAAGAACAGCTTCTTCTGCGCGGCGGTGGTACCCATCTTGACGAGGCTCCAGCTGCGCAGGATGAATTCCTGTATGGATGCGCGGATCCACCACATCGCGTAGGTGGCGAGGCGGAAACCGCGATCGGGCT
>CAYGOH010000059.1:0-7020 GCA_964351385.1 uncultured Sphingobium sp.
CCGATGGCGCCTGCAAGGGCAACCCCGGCCCCAGCGGCTGGGACGCGATCGTGCGTTCGGGCGCGCATGAGAAGGAATTGTCGGGCGGCGAGCGCGACACCACCAACAACCGCATGGAGATGATGGCCGCGATCGAGGCGCTCAATGCGCTCAAACGCCCGTGCCATGTGATCCTGACCACCGACAGCGTCTATGTGCGCGACGGCATTACCAAATGGATCCATGGCTGGCAGAGAAACGGCTGGCGTACGGCCAACAAGAAGCCGGTGAAGAATGTCGAGCTGTGGCAGGCTTTGCTGGAAGCCGTGAAGCGCCACAGGGTCGAATGGCACTGGGTGAAGGGCCATGCGGGCCACCCGGAAAATGAGCGCGCCGATGCGCTGGCGTGCGCGGCGGCCGAAAGCCAGATGCGCTAGGGCCACGCAGGCGGTCGTTCATCGCAGCTTCAGCTTATGGACTTGATTGCGGTTGCAGCATGTCCGGGCATTGTTATGTTCGCGACCAAACCTGTTCAGTCCCTGGAGAAATTTTCCATGTCGGGCATAGTGTCTCGCCGTATTGTTCGTTCCCTGACCCCGCTGGCCCTTGTGGCCGCCACGCTTTCGAGCGCATTCGCTGCCCCTGCTGCATCAGCGCAGGTTGCCGCTTCGCAACTCGTCGACAAGGTCGATATTCCCTATTCCGAATTCACGCTGAAGAACGGGTTGCGCGTCATCGTGGTATAATGTCGGGTCCAAGAATGAGCCGGAGGGCAAGACAGGCTTTGCGCATCTGTTCGAGCATCTGATGTTCTATGGCTCCGAAAATGTGAAGGGCGGCGTGTTTGCGCCGCTTCAGCAGGTCGGCGCGACGGACATGAACGGCACGACATGGTTCGACCGGACCAATTATTTCCAGACGGTGCCGACCAGCGCACTGGAAGTCGCGCTGTTTCTGGAAAGCGACCGGATGGGCCACTTGCTCGGTGCGGTGACGCAGGACACGCTCGATGCGCAGCGCGGCGTTGTGCAAAACGAAAAGCGACAGGGCGACAACCAGCCCTATGGCATGGTCGAATATGCGCAGCTTCAGGCGTTGTTGCCCGCCGACCATCCCTATGGCCATTCGACCATAGGATCAATGGCCGATCTCGATGGCGCGACGCTGGAGGATGTGAAAAACTGGTTCAGGGGGCATTACGGACCCAATAATGCGATCCTCGTTCTGGCGGGCGATATCGATGCGAAGACCGCCAGAAAGCTGGTAACGAAATATTTCGGCGATATTCCCGCCGGACCCAAAGTAGAGCCGGTCTCCGTCCCGATCCCGACCTTGTCCGCGCGCAAGGATATCGAACTGCACGATCAAGTCGCGACGACCCGGCTGTACCGCTGGTGGACGGCGCCGGGCCTCAATGATCCGGATGCCGCGCCGCTGGCAGTGGGGGCCAGCGTATTGGGCGGCCTTGCCTCCTCGCGCCTCGACAATATCCTCGTCAAGGATGAGCAGCTCGCCGTCAGGGTGACGGCCAGCCTCGACGATTTTGCCCAGATCAGCTTTTTCGAGGTGACGGCGGATGTGAAGCCGGGCGTCGACCCGGCGGTTCTTTCCCGGCGGCTCGACGAGATCCTGAGCGACTATATCGCCAAGGGACCGACCGAGGATGAAGTGAAGCGCGTGGCGATGGTCGATGTATCGGGCCGCATCGCGGGCATGGAACAGGTCGGCGGTTTTTCGGGCAAAGCGAAAATCCTTGCCGAGAGCGCACTCTATTCCGGCAGCCCCGACGCCTATAAAAAGCAGATGGCCGCCGTCGCCAACGCCACGCCGGAAACGGTACGCGCGGCAATGAGGAAATGGCTGACCCGCCCCGTGGCGGCGCTGTCCGTCGTTCCGGGCAAGCGCGATGCCTATCAGGAGGCGGGTGGCGCGGCGGAAGTGCGTGGCGGCATCGTCAGCGCACCGGCCCATTTCCTGGGCGAAGGCGAGGTTCCAACGCAAACGATGAGCGCGGCGGTGGATCGCAGCAAGCTGCCGGATGTGGGCGCGTTTCCCGATGTCGATTTCCCGGCGGTGGAAACCACCACCCTGTCGAACGGCATCAAGCTGCACTTTGCGCGGCGGGACACAGTGCCCACCGTCCGGCTGACCATGTCCTTCGATGCTGGCAAAGCCGCCGACCCCAAGGAGGCGCAGGGTACGCAGGCGATGATGCTGGCGATGCTGGAGGAAGGCACGAAAACGCGCAACAGCATCCAGATTGCCGAGGAGCAGGAACGGCTGGGCGCGTCGATCAGCAGCGCGGCGTCGCTCGATCGCACGACGATCTCGCTCTATGCGCTGACACCCAATCTCGGGCCCTCGCTCGACCTGCTGGCCGATATTGTGCTGCATCCCTCCTTCGACGCCAAGGAGCTGGAGCGGGTGCGTAACGGACAGCTTGCACGGATCGCGCAGGAACGAACCGACCCGCGCGGCCTTGCCCGGCAGGCGTTTTACCCGATGCTGTACGGGCCCGACCATCCCTATGCCTCGGCCGGAAGCGGATTTGGCGATCCGGATGTCGTCAAGGCGCTGTCCCGCGAAGATCTCGCCCGGTTCCACCGCAAATGGATCCGCGCCGACACTGCGGAGATTTTCGCGGTCGGCGACACGACGATCGAGGAACTGAAGGCGGCGCTGGAGGCGCGCTTTGCCCCATGGCCGATGACGCGGGATATGCCGGGGAAGAAAAGCTTCGATGCGGCGGTGGTGCCAGAGGCGAAAGCACGGATCATCCTCGTCGACAGGCCGCAATCGCCCCAGTCGATGATCTATGCCGGACAGGTACTGCGCGGCACAGGCGGCGATGACCTCGTCGATCTGCTGGCCGCCAATGACATTTTGGGCGGCAACATCCTCTCTCGCATAAACGTGGATCTGCGCGAAACGAAGAACTGGTCCTACGGTGCCTATTCGCTGGTCGACCGCAATGAAAAGAACGTTGCCTATGTAATCGTCGCGCCGGTTCAGGCAGACAGGACCGGAGACAGCATCGCCGCCATCCAGAGCGACATAAAGGCGTTTCTGGGCGACAAGGGCGTGACCGAAGCCGAGCTTGAGCGCACGGTGAACGGCAGCATCCGCGAACTGCCGGGCGGTTTCGAAACATCGGCGGCCGTTCTTTCCGAGATGCAACGCGACGCCCTGTTCGACCGGCCATTCGATTATGTCGAAAGCCTTGGCGACAAATATCGCGCCCAAACGATCACAGCGCTCGACACCGCCGCGCGCGACGCCATCGATCCTGATGCCATCGGCTGGGTTGTGGTCGGCGACAAGGATGTCGTCCTGCCCCAGCTGGAAAAACTTGGTCTACCGATCGAGGTCGTTGAAACTGCGGGCGCGATGCGGAATAACGCTGCACAATAGAGCAAGGAGTCTGAATTCATGGCAAGTGTTGACGGAGCATATGATTGCACGACGAAAACCCCGATGGGCGATCAGTCGAGCGTGTTCACCATTGTCAGCAAGGGCGGAACCTTTCACGGCACCAATGCCGGTCCGCTGGGATCGCTTGACGTCAAGGACGGCAAGGTCGACGGCAACAGCCTGACATGGAAAATGGAAATGGTCGTGCCGATGCCGATGACTCTAGACTGTGAAGCGGTCGTTGAGGGCGATACGCTGACCGGTACCATTCAGGCCGGGGCATTTGGCGCGATGGCAATGACGGGAAAACGGCGTAAATAAGCAGCGACAAAGAGCGTCGGACAATCCGGCGCAACAGTAAAGGAGCAGGCGAGGATGTCCGCAATATCGGTTGCAAAATACAGCGCCGTGGCGCGCCTGCTTCACTGGCTCATCGCCCTGTCCATCATCGCCCAGCTGGTTCTGGGGCTGGGGCATGAAACATGGCGAGACGTGTTCCCGGCCATGCCGATCCACAAGGCGCTGGGCATGACGATACTGGTTCTCAGTGTGCTGCGGCTTTTCTGGCGATTCTCTCACCCTGCCCCGGCACTGCCGTCGAGTCTGCCGGGATGGCAGGCGGTTTCCGCCCGCGCGACACACTGGATATTCTATTTCCTGATTATTGCCGTGCCGCTGACCGGCTGGATCTTCTCATCGGCGGGCACCAATCCGCTTAGCTGGTTCGGTCTGTTCGACATTCCCAAGCTGCCGGTGATGAAGGGCAACCCGCTTGCCGAGGCCACGCATGAAGGCCATGAAATTATGGGACTGCTGTTCATTGCGCTGATCGCCCTGCATATCGGCGCGGCGCTTTACCATCATTTCGCCCTGAAGGACGATGTGCTCCGGCGCATGCTGTAGGTCTACCCACGCAGTGACACCGCCCGGTCTGACCGGAGCGATGCCAGCGCGGATAAAGCAAAAATTCACCTTGGCCGCCTATGAAGGCGTGTGACGAAAATGTGTGGAGGGGTTGAACGCGGCACGGCGCCAGCGGTGAACCCTTTGGTGGACCCGATCAACATGCCGAAACGCAGAACAGTGCAATCCAAATCTGCCTTGTGCGCGACGCTTGCGCTGCTGACGGCGTGCGGCGGCGGAGGAGGAGGCGGAGGCGTCAACTCGACCCCGACGCCCAGTCCCTCCCCCGCGCCAGCCCCGGCACCGGCACCCACTCCCGCTCCCGCCGCTATCAATTTCAATACGCCAGAATATCAGCGGTCCAATGCCGCGATGTTCGGCAAAGCGATCACCGCATGGCAGGATGGCGCGACCGGCCAAGGCGTTTCGGTCGGCATCATCGACAGCGGGATAGACCGTTCCAGCCCGGAATTCACCGGCAGAATCAGCAGCGCATCGGCGGCCTTCGGCGGCAATGCGAGCTATCAGGACGAAGATGGCCATGGCACGGCGGTCGCCGGAATATTGGCCGCGGCGCGCAATGGCAGCGAGATCATGGGCGTCGCGTTCGATGCCTCCATCATCGCGCTGAGAGCCGACACAGCGGGCACGTGTGCCGATACGGGCGGCTGCAGTTTCAGCGAGACCGCCATCGCGCAGGCGCTGGACCGCGCGAGGACCAGCGGCGCGCGGGTCGTCAACATTTCGCTCGGCGGCGCGGGAGGACTGACATCGACCCTGCAGCAGGCCGTTGACAGTGCGACGCGCGCAGGCGTAGTCATCGTCGTTTCGGCGGGGAATGAGCGGGATCAGGCAACGCCGGAATATGATCCGAACAACCCCTCACCATTTGCCGCGTCGATGGCGGCGGCTGGAAACGGGCTGGTCATCATCACGACATCTGTCGATAGCGATAAACAAATATCCGCATTCAGCGATCTGGCCGGCACGTCCCAGGATGTGGTTCTGGCGGCACTGGGCAAAGACGTCCGGTCGCTCGACTTGGAAAACGATCCGGGTTTCTATACGATTTACAGCGGTACCAGCTTTGCCGCGCCGCAAGTTGCGGGAGCCGCCGCCCTGCTGGCGCAGGCCTTCCCTAATCTGAGCGGCGCACAGATCGTGAACCTGCTGCTTCAGAGCGCCGACGATGCAGGCGCCACCGGGACGGACGCCGTCTTTGGGCGGGGGATATTGAACATCGCGGCTGCCTTCGCGCCCGTCGGGACGACGAGTCTGGGAGACGGCGGGACGGCGATCTCCCTGACCGACAATGGCGAGCTGTCCTCCACCATGGGGGACGGCGCAGGCAGCACGGGCACGGGCACCAACGCCGTCGCCATCGACGCGCTCGGCCGCGCCTATTCGATCACCTTGCAGCGCAGCCTGACGCGCCGCGCACCGCGTGCCGTCCTCTCCCCGCTCGCTGACGGAACCCGGCGCAGCGCGGCGTTCGCGAACGGCATGCTTTCTGGCGCCCTGAGTTTCACAGACGCCCCGGTCCGCACCAACCGGTTCGGGGAAGTCTCCGGCGAGCCTGGCAGGCAGTCCCTTTCGGGCCGTCTCTCGCTCCAGCCAACGCCCGACATTTCCCTAGCGATGGCGTATCGCGGACGCGGGTCGGATCTGGCGCAAGCGCTGGGGCCGGGCCAGCAAAGCGGCAGCTTTCTGGCGGCGCAGGATGCGGTTGACAGTCCGGGGTTCGAAACCTCGCCCGACCTTGCAATGGCGCTGCGTTACCGTTTGAGTGGTGCGTTCGGACTGACTTTAGCGAGCGAGAGCGGCGTTCAGGCAGCCCACCGTACCCGTATCGGCTCCGAAGAGGAACGCGACCGTAGCTATCGCACTGTCTCCGCCGGTCTTGACTGGCGTGCGCGGCCCGTCGCGCTGACCCTGTCGGCCTCGCTGCTCGATGAGCCTGACAGCATGCTGGGCGCGCGGCTCGCGCCGTTTTTTGGCGTGACGGGCAGCCAGACCGTTTTTACCGACGCTGGCGCGGCATTCGCCCTGCCCCAACGCTGGTCGCTGAACCTCGCCGCACGGCGCGGCTGGACGCGCGCGACGCAAGGCGGCAATGCGGGCATTCGCACGTTGGGCTGGAGCGCCGGGATCGAACGCGCAGCCCTGCTGCATGGGCGGGACAGGTTCGGGATACGCATTGCGCAACCCCTGCGCGTGGAGGCTGGCGGGGTCGACGCGCTGCTGCCCGTGGCCCATGATTATGGCACGCAGCGCAGCGTATGGCGCATGACGCGCGTGAACCTGTCGCCGAGCGGGCGGGAGATCGATACGGAGCTGAGCTATGCCCGTCCCATGGCAGGCGGCTGGGTGCATTTCAACGGATATTGGCGACGCCAGCCAGGTCATATCGCATGGGCATCGGACGATTTCGGCGGGGTGGTGCGCTTCTCTGTCGGCTATTGAAGGCGGTATTCGCCGGCCTAGCGCAGCGCCTTCAGGTCCATCGCCATTTTCAACGACGCGCGCGCGTTATCGAGAAAGATGCGATCGCCCAGTTCGAGATACAGCGCGAGCATCTGCTGCGCCGCATCCAGCTGAACCGCGAGCGCGGCGGACCGCAGCAAGGCGCGATTTGGGGCGTTGCCGAGCCGGACGAGATCATTGTTCTGGCTGCGCGTATAGCGCTCCACGCGGCGCAGCGATTCCGACGAGCGATAGAGGCTCATC
>CAYGOH010000059.1:7030-12234 GCA_964351385.1 uncultured Sphingobium sp.
CGGCGCTGCGGCGTTCATCCGATGACATGGGCGCGACGAGAGCGATCGACTCCTGCAACTCCACCGTCACCTCGTTGAGCTGGTCGAGATAGAGTTCAGGCGCCTGCGCCTGCGCCTGCACCTGTGCAGGGGCAGGCAGGCTGACCGCCAATAACAGCGCCGCACCCACATATCGCATGATCGATTTTCCCGCACGCATGCACGCGAGATTATGCCGTCAGCCTTTGCAATCTGTTAACGGCAGGTGGTGGCGCGAGATACCGTCTATGCGGGAGCGCACAGCGCGTGAGATACATCGAGCATCCGCTGATAATGTTCGAGATGGGCGAGATGGATATCCTTGATCTCCGGCGCTCTCGCCCGGTTGGCAAGCGCGCGACACCGTTCAATTCGGGTACGGATATAACTCGGCTCTAGTGAAAGCGGCATGTGGTCCTCCTGCCTGATGATCTCTATGAAATCGCCACGAGCCCCGGAGTTCCGCCGTTAATCATGATATTCAACGTTTACGAAATATTAACCAATTTAGGTCCATAATGGATCATCGAAGGGGTTCCGACCCCACCGGAACCACCTCCAGTATCGGCTTTCATCAGCTATCGGGGCCCCGCATAGCTGATGAAAGCCGGTACAATTCCAGCCAGAAAAATCATTATTTCAACAGGCAACGCATGCCGCGAGGCGCTGAGCCTACGCTATACCGTAAAGCTCTCGCCGCAGCCGCAGCTGCCGGTGGCATTTGGATTTTCGAACACGAAGCCAGCGGTAAAATCATCCTCCCGCCAGTCCATCGTGCTGCCGATCAGGTAGAGCACCGAGGCCCCGTCGATGTAGAAGGTGCCGCCGGGCGTCTCGATCTTCTCGTCGAGCGCCACTTCCTCGCTCACATAATCGACCGAGTAGGCAAGGCCCGAACAGCCACGGCGCGGCGTAGACAGTTTGACGCCGATCGTTCCTTCGGGCGCTTTCGCCATCAGGTCGGCGATCCGCTGCTCGGCGGCGGGTGTCAATATGACGGCGGCGGGGCGCGCCCTTGCGGTTTTGGTTTCTGCGTTCATTACAGCATTCCCAGTTCGAGCTTGGCGTCATCGCTCATTTTCTGCGGATCCCACGGCGGATCCCACACCAGATTGACTTCGGAATGGCCCACGCCCGGCACCGCGCCGACGCGCAGCTCCACCTCGGCGGGCATCGATTCCGCGACCGGACAATGCGGCGTGGTCAGCGTCATCGTGACGACCGCATGGCCGTCATCGGTAACATCGACGCCGTAGATCAGGCCAAGATCATAGATGTTGACCGGAATTTCGGGATCGAAGATTTCCTTCAGCGTGTCGATGATCGCATCATAGGTGTTGCCGCCCGGCTCGCCGGCTTTCTCTTCCTCCGGCTTCTGCGCCAGAAAGCCTTCCAGATAATCGCGTTTGCGCTCCAGCTTTTCGGGTGCCGTTTCGTCCACCGCATCGGTCACGCGCGCCTTGGGCGGAGCCGTGACGGCATCCACTTCCTGGGCTTCGATCTTGCCTTGCTCATTCATCTCTTCAGCCATTGGCGAAAATTTTCCTTACCCGTTCTATTCCCCGGACCAGCGCCGCGACGTCGCCGCTGTCGTTGTAAATGCCGAAACTTGCGCGCGCCGTCGCCGGGACGCCCAGATGCTCCATCAGCGGCTGCGCGCAATGATGGCCCGCACGGATCGCGACGCCTTCCTCATCCAATATGGTGCCGACATCGTGCGGGTGAACCCCCTCAACCTCGAACGAGAGAATACCCGCGCTGTCTTCCGGTCCGAACAGGCGGACGCTGTTGAGCGCGGACAGCGCCTCGCGCGCCTCGCGCACCAGCGCGGCCTCATGCGCATGGATGGCGTCCAGCCCGATGCCCTCGACAAAGTCGATCGCTGCCGCTAGCGCGACCGCCTCGACAATGGCAGGTGTGCCCGCCTCGAACCGTGTCGGGGCGGGCGCATAGGTCGTCTTTTCGAACGTCACGCGGTCGATCATCGACCCACCGCCCTGCCAGGGCGGCATGGCATCGAGCAGTTCCTTGCGTCCCCACAGCACGCCGATGCCGGTTGGGCCATAAAGTTTATGCGCGGAGAAAGCGTAGAAATCACATCCAAAATGGACCAAATTTATCGGCAGGCGCGGAACGGCCTGACAGCCGTCGATCAGGATCTTTGCACCGACGCTGTGCGCGATCTCGCTCGCGCGCTTCACATCGAGCACACTGCCGAGAACGTTGGACACATGTGCGAGAGCAACGAGCTTATGCTCGGGCCGGATCATTGCGGCCATCGCATCCAGATCGATGCGACCATCCTGCGTCAGCGGCACGACATCGATATGCGCGCCCTTGCGCTCGGCCAGCAGCTGCCACGGCACGATATTGCTGTGATGTTCCAGCATGGAGAGCAGGATGCGGTCGCCCGCGCCGATGTTGGTTTCGCCCCAGCTTGCCGCGACCAGGTTAATCCCCTCCGTCGCGCCACGCACGAACACGACCTCCTGATCGCTCTGCGCGCCGATGAAGCTCGCGACCCTGCGCCGCGCGGCCTCATAGGCCAGCGTCATGTTCGCCGAGCGCGCATAGACGCCGCGATGCACGGTCGCGTACTCCGCGCCCATCGCGCGTTCGACAGCATCCAGCACGACCTGCGGCTTCTGCGCGGTCGCAGCGGTATCGAGATAATGCCAGTCTTTTACACCCGGGAATTGTGCCCGGATGCCGTTCGTGTCGAGCGCAGTCGAGACACGACCCGCGCCCTGCTTCTCGACTTCGCTCGAAGCGAACGGAGGTTGTGCGGTCAGGTTCATGCGAGCGCCTCCAGCTTGGCGAGCGCCGCCGCTTCAAACTGCTCCCGCGCCGCTTCGTCCGCGATCCCGTCGAACACGCCAGCCACAAACGCGCGCAACAACAATGTGCGGGCAACCGCCGGGTCCATGCCGCGCGAGGCCATGTAGAACAGCGCGGCCTTGTCCAGCTCTCCCACCGCGCAACCGTGCGCGCACTTTACATCGTCCGCGAAAATCTCCAGCTCGGGCTTGGCATTGGCGGTCGCGGTACGATCAAGCAGCATCGCCTTTACCGACTGGCTGGCGTCGGTCAGCTGCGCGTCCTTTGCTACGGCGATCTTGCCGAGATAGGTGCCGGTCGCCTTGCCGCCCAAGATCGAGCGCACTGTCTGTTCGCTGGTGGCCTCTGGCTCTGCATGAGTCACCTTGGTAACGATTTCGAGCGTCTGCTCGCCGCCACCGATAATCGCCGCGTTGAGCGCGAAATGCGCGCCCTTGTGGAGCGTAACGTCGAAGGTCACACGACCCAGCCGTCCGCCGATATTCAGCAGGTGAAAATCGAAGCGCGCGCCTGCCTCCACGATGATGCGATAGTCGCGCACAACCACGGCATCGTCGCCCTCATGCTGCAACAATTGCTGCGCAGCATTTTCGCCAGCAGCAACCGTGATTTCGGTCGGCGCGGGCAGCGGCCACACGCTCGCCAGCGCGTCGATGTCGCTATAGCGCCATTGCTCCAGCTTGCGGGTGGGCAGCGCGGTCATATCGTTTCTCCGTTCGTGTCGAGCGCAGTCGAGACACGATGCGCGCCCCGCTTCTCGACTTCGCTCGAAGCGAACGGGTGTTGGCCGATCATCACGCCGCAATCACCTCCGCATAGCCTTCGCGTTCGAGTTCGAGTGCGAGTTCGGGGCCGCCCGATTTCACGATGCGTCCGCCCGCGAGAACATGGACGAAATCCGGCTCCACATAATCGAGCAGGCGCTGGTAATGGGTGATGAGCAGCACGGCCTTGTCGGGCTTGCGCATGATCGCGTTGATGCCCGCGCCGACGGTTTTCAACGCGTCGATATCGAGGCCCGAGTCCGTCTCATCAAGGATGGCGAGCTTGATGAAGTCGCCGCCCGACAGCGGCTCTTCGCCGCGCGCCTTGCGCTGACTGTTAAGGCTCTCGCGCAGGAATTGCAGGTTGGACACGCCGGGGATCTCGACCGGATATTGAAAGCCGAGGAACAGGCCAGCCGCGGCGCGCTCATGCGGTTCAAGCGCCAGAAGATCGACAGCGCCCTCGTCCCGTTCGGTTCGAGCGTCGTCGAGAACCGTTTGCGCATCCGTGTCTCGACTGCGCTCGACACGAACGGCGTTGGGTTGAAATGTGACCGTGCCGCCCGTCACCTCATAGCCGGGTCGTCCGCCCAGCGTATAGGCGAGCGTCGATTTGCCCGCGCCATTGGGCCCCATGATCGCGTGGATCTCCCCCGCATTGATGTTGAGCGACAGGCCCTTGAGAATGGGCTTGTCCGCCACGGTGTTCGAGAGATTTTCAATTCTGAGCATTCAATGCTTCTTTCAATTTCTGAAGTTGTTTGAGATCACCGCTGTAGCGGCGATAGACCGCTTCCAACTCGCGCAAATCCTCATCGGAAATGTTGGTCGTATCGATATCGAGATACAGCCGGTTCCCACTTCCTCGTATATCGCGAACAGCAGATATACGGTTAAGCCACTGGAAGTGAGCCCACTCGTCCCCTTCCGCCCAATATTCGGTACCCTGAAAGAAGAACGGACTATCCAACCGAGCCCTCCAGACTTATTCCAAGCAATTTCTGTGCCTCGACCGCGAATTCCATCGGCAGTTGTTGCAGCACTTCCTTCGCGAAGCCGTTGACGATCAGGCCCACCGCGCTTTCGGTGTCCAGGCCGCGCTGCATCGCGTAGAACAGCTGATCGTCGCTGATCTTGCTGGTCGTTGCTTCATGTTCGATCTGCGCGCTGGGGTTTTTGACCTCGATATAGGGCACGGTATGCGCGCCGCATTCGCTACCCAACAACAGGCTGTCGCACTGGGTGAAGTTGCGCACATTTTCCGCCTGCGGCGCGACGCGCACGAGGCCGCGATAGGTGCCGTTGGATTTGCCCGCGCTGATCCCCTTAGAGATGATCGTCGAGCGGCTGTTCTTGCCATTGTGGATCATCTTCGTGCCGGTATCGGCCTGCTGAAAATTATTGGTGACGGCGACCGAATAGAATTCGCCGACGCTGTTTTCGCCGTTCAGGACGCAGCTTGGGTATTTCCAGGTGATGGCAGAACCGGTTTCCACCTGAGTCCAGCTGACCTTGCTGTTCCTGCCCTGACACAGCGCGCGCTTCGTCACGAAATTATAGATGCCGCCCTTGCCGTCCTTGTCG
>CAYGOH010000060.1:0-12071 GCA_964351385.1 uncultured Sphingobium sp.
GTCAGCGCGGCGTCAACATCATGGAATTCTGCAAGGCGTTCAACGCGGCGACCGAAAAGGAAGACAAGGGTACGCCCCTGCCGACCACGATCACCGTCTATGCCGACCGCAGCTTCTCGTTCGTCACGAAGCAGCCGCCGGCGACCTTCCTGATCAAGAAGGCGCTGAACATGAAGTCGGGTTCGAAAGAGCCGGGCAAGGTTTCCGCCGGAAAGATCAAGCGTTCGCAGCTCGCCGAGATCGCCGAGAAGAAGATGCCCGACCTCAATGCCAATGACATTGAAGCGGCAACGAAGATCATTGAAGGCTCGGCAATCGCCATGGGCCTCACCGTGGTGGAGGGCTAAGACATGGCAAAGCTCACGAAGAAGGCCAAGGCCCTTGCCGCATCGGTTGACAAGGACAAGCTGCACGGCGTTGACGAGGCGATCTCGCTGATCAAGACCAATGCGACCGCGAAGTTCGACGAAACTGTCGAAGTCGCGATCAACCTGGGCGTTGACCCGCGTCACGCCGACCAGATGGTCCGCGGCGTTGTCACGCTTCCCGCCGGTACCGGCAAGACGGTGCGCGTCGCCGTGTTCGCCCGCAACGACAAGGCCGAAGAAGCCAAGGCTGCCGGTGCGGACGTCGTTGGTGCCGAAGACCTGCTGGAAACCATTCAGGGCGGCCAGATCGATTTCGAGCGCGTTATCGCGACGCCCGACATGATGGGCATCGTCGGTCGTCTGGGCAAGGTGCTGGGTCCCAAGGGCCTGATGCCGAACCCGAAACTCGGCACGGTTACCCCCAATGTCGGTGAAGCAGTGAAGGCGGCCAAGGGCGGCCAGATCGAATTCCGCGTCGAAAAGGCGGGCATCATCCACGCCGGTCTGGGCAAGGCGAGCTTCTCCGAAGCCGACCTGCGCAAGAACTTCGATGCGTTCGTCGATGCGATCGTCAAGGCGAAGCCTTCGGGATCGAAGGGCAAATATGTCCGCAAGATCGCGCTGTCGTCCTCAATGGGGCCGGGCGTGAAGGTAGACGTGGCAGAGGCCGAAGCAGCTTCCGCCTGATTGCCAGACCGCATACAGAAATAGAATGGGGCCGGGGTGATTTCCGGCCCCTTTTTCTATGTTCGCACGTCTGCTGAGGTCTCTCCGGGCGCTCCGGATTTGAGTTTTTGTCCGATAGGGAGCACACTGCCTGAACCTGAAACAGGTTCAGCGGGGAGGCTTGCGATGGTGCGAATTCCGAAAAGCGTGCTTGTTTTCATCATCGGGCTGCATGCGCTGTTTCACGCGCCGCAGAATATCGCCAATATCGATACGCGACGCTGAGCGCGATCATAGTGATGTTCGTCTATCAGACGCCGGACTGAGGCCGGGGCTTTGGCTGGATTATAATCCGAATTTTTGCAGCCAGCGACTTATCGGTCCGGCAGCATCATAGGGCGGGTAGGCATGGGTGTCTTCGAATGCGCTAGCCCGTTCCGGCACCACCGTCGCCTGCAACAGCCCCATCAGGCTGTAAGCGTTGATCATGCGAACGGCGGTTTCGACCGGCACACGCGCCTGCAGCGCGATTTCCTCAGGCGACAGGAATGCATTGCCGATCAGGGCGGTCATACGCATATGCTCGGGCCGGTAAGACATTTCCGTGAAGTTCGGCCAGCGTTGCAGGCGATAGCGCTCCTCAGGCTTGATCCAGGGAGCAGGCGCGCCGCTGAAGGCATTGATGCCGACAAACCAGAGCAGCTTGTCGAGCGACTGCCCCGGCAGCGCGAACGCAGGAGGCCATTCCGGTTGCGCGGTGACCGTCCTGATCGCGGCACGTATCGGTGCGCAGGGCAGGTTTTCGATGGGGACGTCCGTGCTGAACGCGCGAAAACGGAAATCGATCTGTATCGTGTCGGTGCCCGCCACGCTCATCTCCGCGATGACGGGCTGGCTGTTTTGCATGATGGAATAGAGGACCATGGCCACCTCGGCCCATGCATCGCCCAGCGTCAGGTTTTCGCTGGGAGCGTCGGCGGGTGTGCCGCCCTTTTGCGCGAGAGGACTGACGCCAGGCTGATCCCAGCTCCAGCTCAAGCCGTTGGATGTCGGAGGATTAGGGCGCGTTTCGGGTTGACCGGCGGGCGCAATCTGCTCAACTGGGGGTGCAACACGGGCCTGTGTAGGGGGTGCGGCAGGCATCTCCAGTCGCGCCGTCATCTTGAGTGGCGCGGGGCGGGGTTGCGGTGCAGGTGCAGCTTCGGGCGTCGAAACCTCCCGCGCATGCTCCGATATGTCCACAGCCTCTTCCGGGTCGGGAAGTGGAACGGCTTCTCTGGGCTGTTGCGGCTCAAAGCTTTTGGGCGTCACCGGCGCGGCGACGTCCTCAACATGCATCTGCTGATAGGCCGGGTGAGGTTCAAACTCGTCGGTCTCATCGAACTCGATCGGCAGCGGCTTGGCGACCTTTGCCATGCGCTTCACCTGAAGGCGTGCTGTCGCCGGTGGCGCTTCCGCCTCGGGCTGAGGGCTGGTCAGGCGAGCGGTCGCCTCGGTGAGCATCGCGCACACATTTTCTTCGGTAATGGGAAGCGTGAGGAGCAGTTCGTCCGGTCCCACATGTTTTGCCTCGCCCAGCCGCGCCACCACCTGATTGGGCAGGGGTTCGATCTGCACGTCCTTGTCGACGATGACCAGATCAGACGTGTTGGTGTTCAGGACGAACCAGCCCAGCAGTTCGGGTTGAGACAGGGATTCGAGAATGTCGGATACAGCATTGCTGCATTCGGTCGAAATGCCCGCGAAACTCAGCGTGAAAATATTGTCCGAAGATGAGGACATGTTGGCCGCCCCGACGCAAATCAATCACTGTCCGCCACAAGGCGGCTGCAGAAAATTCAGAGCTTATCTGACGGTAAAAATATAAATTTTGAGTTAACCCGACAGGGCGGTCAAATGGAGATTGCGATAAATTTGGCGTTGAGACCGGATATTATCAGTTAATGTCCGATTGACCATAATATTGCCATCGCCGGCAACGGAGGCGGAAGCAGTTTCACGGAGGGCTGTTACTCTGCGCCATGTGGGCAATATGTTCGCAAGGACCGGTATGCTCTTGAACAGAAAATGCCTGCTCAATTGAGGGAAGCTATCGTTTCGCCAGCCTTTTTTCGATCGCCTGCCACAGGAAATTGAACTGCCGCGCCGCAGGGGAGGATCCGGCAAACTCGCCGATCGGCTGGCGCTTGATCGACATCTGTTCCACGGCGCTGGCCATCGGCACGGTGGGCCAGTTCGGGTTTTCGGCCAGCGTCGCGCGGTGAAGGTTACGCCGGCGGTCGACCATCGAATAGACCGGTAATATCGGCGCATGACCGCCGCCATGCTGCACCAGATAACGCGCGACCTCGCCTAGTGCGCGTTGCGACAACGGGGAGGGGATCACCGGCACGATGACGATATCGGCGGCGCGCAGCACCTGCTCGCTGGTTTCGGTAAGTCCCGGCGGACAATCTAGGATGATGCGGTCATATTCCTTGCCGAGACTTTCGATCAGCTTGGCGAGACGCTTCTTCTTTCCCAGTTCGAAAAACAAGCGGTCAAGGCCGCGCAGTGAGGTGTCGGCGGCGATCAGGTCGATTCCCTCGATTGTGGAAGGCCTGATCAGCGACTCGATGCTGACATCCTTGCTGAAGATCGCCTGCGCTTCATCGCGCCCGCTCTTGTTGGCCGACAACATCCATGTCGCCGCAGCCTGCGGATCGAGATCCCACAACAGGGTCTTGCGGCTGCTGCGTTTTGCAGCCGCCCATGCCAGATTGACGGCAAAAGTCGTCTTTCCGACGCCGCCCTTCAGACTGTAGACCGCAATGGTTGCCAGTTTCACGTTCTTTTCGCTCATGCAGCAAAGCTAGACTGCTCCGCGCGATTCCCGCAAGCGGCTAGATCAGCCAAATGTTACATTTTTGGGACAGCGGCCGCGCAATGTGGTGGACGAGGGGCGACGATTCGCTCTCTGTCCCAAAATTTGATACTCTCCTTTGATCACAGGCATGTGCGGGGGAGAGTTCACATGATGCGTGTGTTTTACCTTCTATTCGCTGCGGCCGCCTATTTTCTGTTCCTGGCGGCATTCACCTATTTCGCGCTGTTCGTCGGGAATGTGCCGGGTTGCTGATCACGGTCGATCAGGGCGGACCCTCGGTCAACGCCGGTTTGGCGGCGATTGTGGACGCCTCTTTGATCGTGCTGTTCGGCTTGCAGCACAGTATTATGGCGCGACCGAGCTTCAAGGCGTGGTGGACGCAAATTGTGCCGCCCACCATTGAGCGGAGCGTCTATGTGCTGATCGCAACGCTTTTGCTGATCCTGCTGATTTTCGTGTGGCATCCGCTGCCGGGTGTCGTCTGGTCAATTGAGTCCTCAGCGGCGCGGACCGTTTTATGGGTGGTTTTCGCGACCGGTTGGCTGATGGCGGTGTTCAGCACGTTCCTGATCAATCATTTCGAATTGATGGGGCTGCAACAGGTCTGGCAGAATTTCAGGGGCAGCGCTCCGTCCGCGCCAAAATTCCGGCAGCCGCTGCTCTACCGCTGGTCCCGCCATCCGCTCTATCTGGGCATGGTCATCGGGTTGTGGTGTACACCGCTGATGACGGTCGGGCATCTGCTGCTCGCTGCAGGAATGACCATCTATATCCTGATCGGCATTCGCTATGAGGAGCGCGATCTCGTCAGCATATTCGGCACGGAATATACGATCTATCAGGAAAAGATTGCCATGCTGATCCCGTGGCCGAAACGCAACGGCTGACCGCTTAGAGAATTTCGTGCACCGTTTCCTGCGGACGACAGAAGCGCACACCCTTGTCCGTTTCGACGAAGGGCCGGTTCACATAGGCGGGGTTTGCGACCATCTCGTCCAGGATCGCGTCGTCGCTCATGGCAGAAAGGCCGCGTTCCTCGGCGTCAGTCCCGCGGTCGCGGATCGCTTCCTTCGGCGTCATTCCGGCGTCGCGCAATATCTGCGCCAGCTTGTCGCGGGTATAGGGGGTCTTGAGATACTCGATCACCGTTACATCGACACCCGGCGTTTCTTCCAATATCGCCAGCGTCTTGCGTGACGTGCCGCATTTGGGATTGTGCCAGATCGTCGCTTTCATCGGGAATCGTCCTTTATCAGCCAGCCGGAAAACCACGCCGCCAATAGCGCACCAGCCATCTGCATGGCAATGAAAGCAGGCGCATCCAACGGACGAATTCCAGAAAAACTGTCGGTCATCGTGCGCGCGATCGTCACCGCCGGGTTGGCGAAACTGGTCGATGAGGTGAACCAGTATCCTGCGACGATCCAGGCTGCGACCAGCGCGGGAACGGCATCAGGCCGGTATCGCGCGCCCAGCCTGATCGTGAGGATCAGCCCGAATGTGGCAACTGCCTCGCCCAGCCATTCGCCCCTGGTGGCGCGCGTGTTGGTGCTGGCCGAGAACAGTGGTTCGCCGAACATCGCATGCGCCAGCAGTGCCCCGGCGATGCCGCCTGCGATCTGCGCCGTGATGATGGCCGCCCGGTTGTGGCTGCGATCCAGAACCAGCGTTACGGCAGGGTTGAATTGTGCGCCGCTGATCGGAGCGAAAACCGATATCAACACATAGAGCACCGCGCCGGTTGCCGCTGTATTGCCGATCAGCGCCACGGCCACGTTTCCGCCCGCCAGATTTTCGGCCATGATGCCCGAACCGATCACTGTCGCGACCAGCAGGCAGGTACCCACCATTTCGGCGGCGAGTATGCGCTTCATGACAGCGCGCATGTCCACATTATGTTACGGAATGATGACAGCCAACGGAGGCATCATCGTGACGATCAGGCGGGGTTGAGGCCGCGCTGCATATAGATCGTGTCGAGCAGCTTGCCGAATTTGAAGCCGACCTTCGTCAGCCTGCCGCGATGTTCGAAACCGAGCTTCTCATGAAGGGCTATGGAAACGTCCTCGCCCTCCGAAATAACGGCAATCATCTGGGCGAAACCGCTCGCCTGCGCTGCATCGCATAGCGCGCCAAGGATCATGCGCCCGATGCCGCGCCCCCGATAGTCGCTGCGGATATATAGGCTGTTCTCACAGCTATGCGCATAGGCGGCGCGGTCGCGAAACTGCGATGCATAGGCGTAGCCAACCACCTCGTCGCCTTCGTTCGCCACCAGAAATGGCCATGCGCGATCGGTGATGGCCGTGATTTTCTGCGCCCACGCCTGGGGTGAAAGCGGCTCGGTGTCGAACGTTGCCGTACCGGTCCGCACATAATATTCGTAGATGGCCGCAATCCGGTCCGCGTCGCCCACATCGACGGGACGGATATGCAGCTCGCTCAATCCGGCGTTCCGTCTTTGGCCAGCCACTCTTCCAGCCATTTGATGGTATAGTCGCCGTTGAGGAATTCAGGATCGCCCAGCAGCTTCTGGTGCAGCGGGATGGTGGTCTTCATCCCCTCGATCACATATTCCTCAAGCGCGCGGCGCAATCGCATGATGCACCCTTCGCGCGTGCGGCCATAAACGATCAGCTTTCCGATCATGCTGTCATAATAGGGCGGCACCTTATACCCGTCATACAGGCCGCTATCGACTCGCACATGCATGCCGCCGGGCACATGATAGCTGGTTACGGTGCCGGGCGACGGCGCAAAGGTGACGGGGTCTTCGGCGTTGATGCGGCATTCGATGGCGTGGCCGGTAAATTGCAACTCTTCCTGCGCCACCGACAGTGAACGCCCTTCGGCAATGCGGATCTGTTCGCGCACCAGGTCGACGCCGGTGATCATCTCAGTCACGGGATGTTCGACTTGAAGGCGCGTATTCATTTCGATGAAATAGAATTCGCCGTCTTCCCAGAGGAACTCGATGGTGCCTGCCCCGCGATAGCCCATATCGGCCATCGCTTTGGAAACGATGCCGCCCATCCGGTTCCGCTCCTCAGAAGAAATGATGGGGGAAGGCGCTTCTTCCAATACTTTCTGGTGGCGGCGCTGCAGCGAGCAGTCGCGCTCGCCCAGATGGATGGCATTGCCTTCGCCATCGCCGAAAATCTGGAATTCGACATGGCGCGGGTTGCCGAGATATTTCTCCATATAAACGGTGTCGTCCCCGAACGCCGCCTTGGCCTCGCTGCCAGCCTGCTTCATCAGCGTTTCGAGCTGGCCTTCCTCAGGCACGACCTTCATGCCGCGTCCGCCTCCGCCCGACGCCGCCTTGATCAGAACGGGGTAGCCGATTTTCTTTGCGAGCTTCTTGGCTTCGGCAACGTCGGTAATGGCGCCGTCGGAACCCGGAACGAGCGGCAGCCCGAGTTTGCCCGCCGTGCGCTTGGCCTCCACCTTGTCGCCCATGATGCGGATATGTTCGGGCTTGGGGCCGACGAAGATCAGCCCGTGCGCTTCGACGATCTCAGCGAACTGTGCGTTCTCGGACAAGAAACCATAGCCGGGGTGGATCGCATCCGCGCCCGAAATTTCTGCTGCCGAAATGATGTTGGCGATGTTGAGATAGGAATCGCGCGCTGCTGGCGGACCAATGCAGACGGCTTCGTCGGCGAGGCGCACATGCATCGCGTCGGCATCAGCCGTGGAGTGCACCGCAACCGTCTTGATACCCATTTCATGACAGGCGCGATGAATACGCAGCGCAATCTCGCCGCGATTGGCGATCAGCAGTTTTTCGATAGCCATGATACGCGGCGGCCTATTCGATCACGACCAGCGGCTGATCGAACTCCACCGGCTGGCCATTGTCGACGAGGATCGCTTTCACCGTACCGCCGCTGGCAGCCGTAATCGGGTTCATCACCTTCATCGCCTCGACGATAAGCAGGGTCTCGCCTGCCTTCACTTGCAGGCCGACATGAATGAACGGCGCTGCACCGGGCTCAGCGGCAAGATAGGCCGTACCGACCATCGGCGATTTCACGGCGTTGGCATGTGAGGGCTCGGCGGCGCCGTTCGCCTCTGACGGCGTGGCGGGCGCGGCAAGAACCGGTGCGGGCGCAGCGGGTGCCACCGCGACCGGCGCGTAATTAGGCACGGCTTCCTTCACCTTGCGGGCGACGCGGATCTTGCGGTCGCCGTCCTCGACCTCGATTTCGGTAAGGTTGGTCGTGTCGAGCATATCGGCCAGCTCACGTACCAGATTGACGTCAATCTGCATGGCGCCCTTGTCAGTTTTGTCGTTCATAATCCCTCAAGGCAGAGTGTCGGCGATGTCGTTTATGGTTATTATCGGTTCCCTGCGCCTATTGCGCTTTGGCTGCGATGGCAACCGCAGATAGCGCTCAAAGGTCCAGCGCGGCTTCGAGAGCAAGTATGTACGACATCGCGCCAAAGCCTGCAATCGTACCCTTTGCAGCCATGCCGACGTATGATTTGTGGCGAAATTCCTCGCGCGCGGCGGGGTTGGAAAGATGCACCTCGATCACAGGCACGCGGATCGACCGGATCGCGTCATATAGCGCGATGGAGCTGTGGGTCAGCGCCCCGGCGTTCAATATGACCGCGTGCGCGCCGGTCCCATTGGCGTCATGCAGCCAGTCGACCAGTTCGCCCTCATGGTTGGACTGGCGAAACTCGATGGCGACATTCTCCCGGTTGGCGGCATCTTCCATGCGCTCGGAAATATCGTCGAGCGTGTCGTAACCGTAAATCTCCGGCTCCCGCTGACCCAGAAGATTGAGGTTCGGGCCATTCAGCACCCAGATCGTCCGACCGTCAGACATGTTTTTCCCCTATTGGGCTCCGCCGCTGTTGCGGTGACGTCCCGTCCATCCCTATATGCAGCGCCTTGATATGGCTGTTTTGGTGGAAGGTCTAGAGTTGAGCATCGATGGCACGATTTCGATCCGGTTGAATGGCGAGCATCGCAGGGTGCGCGAAGGCCTTAGCCTTGCTGAGCTGGCGAGCGAGCTTGGCTTCGTGCCGGAGAAAATTGCCGTCGAGCGCAATCTGGCGGTCGTGCCGCGCTCTACGCTGAAGGACGTAGCGGTTGAGGACGGCGATGAGCTTGAGATCGTCCATTTCGTCGGCGGCGGCGATCATGGACAGGCGGTGGCGGGTCTGGCGGATGACAGCTGGAGCGTCGCAGGCAAGATATTCCATTCGCGCCTGATCGTGGGCACCGGCAAATATAAGGATTTTGAGCAGAATGCGGCTGCCGTCGAAGCGTCGGGGGCGGAGATCGTCACGGTCGCGGTGCGGCGCGTCAACGTGTCTGATCCCAAGGCGCCGATGCTGACCGACTATATCGACCCGAAGAAGATTACCTATCTACCCAATACGGCAGGCTGCTTCACCGGCGAAGACGCAATCCGGACATTGCGGCTGGCTCGTGAGGCTGGCGGCTGGGATCTTGTGAAGCTGGAGGTGCTGGGCGAGGCGCGTACATTGTATCCCGACATGGTCGAAACGCTGAGGGCTACAGAAGTGCTCGCGAAAGAGGGCTTCAAGCCGATGGTCTATTGCGTTGATGACCCGATTGCGGCCAAGCGTCTGGAGGATGCAGGCGCGGTGGCGATCATGCCGTTGGGCGCGCCGATCGGATCGGGGCTGGGTATTCAGAACAAGGTGACGATCCGTCTGATCGTAGAAGGCACCAAGCTCCCGGTTCTGGTGGACGCTGGTGTCGGTACCGCATCAGAGGCCGCAGAGGCCATGGAGCTCGGCTGTGCAGGGGTACTGATGAACACGGCTATCGCAGAGGCGAAAGATCCGGTGCTGATGGCGCGCGCGATGAAAGCGGGCACCGAGGCGGGGCGCATGGCGTATCTCGCCGGGCGCATGGGCAAACGCCTGTACGCCGACCCGTCGAGCCCGCTTGCGGGATTGATCTGACGCTCAGGGCAACTCGTCGTCAGAGCCCACGCTTCGCCGCAAATGCGGGAACGGCGCGCGCCCTTGACCCGTTTTCTCTTTACCCACCAAGCAGGAGAGAAACCATGGGCGAACTGATTGAAAAAGTAAAAGGCAACACCAACGAAGCCATTGGGAAGATGAAGCAGGAAAGCAATAACCCTGCTACCCGCGAGCGCGGCCGCGACCAGGAAGCCAAGGGCAAGGCCCAGCAGCTGAAGGGTGAGGTTGAAGGCGCTTTCGGCAACGACGTCTGACCCCGGTCCCGCTGACATGATTTCGTAAAGAGGGCCGTCCTTCGGGGCGGCTCTTTTTCGCACTGGGCGCCAGACTTAAAAAGCGTTTGGCTGATCAATGTCGAGACCGGAGGCTCGCTCGAAAATGTTCAGGATCAACGGGTCGGTCTCTGCGGCGCGGATCGCCACCTGAAATTCTATCGGCGGCATGTCGCTTGTGTTCGGAACCGGCACGAGCTTTTGCTGCTCCAGTTCCCGTCGGACCATGGACTGGGGAAAGATTCCTATACCTCTTCCCGCCATCACAATATCGATCATCGACCGCGCATTGTTGCAGAGATTGACGGTGTGGGCATGCATGCCCGACTGCGCAATCGCATCGCGCATGATCTGGTAAAGAGGCGAATGGCTCGAAAGAGACCAGATGGGATGACGTTTGTGGTCTACGTCGGATCTCATCGTCGCCACTGTTGCAGGCGTGGCCAACAACATGAGATCGACCGACCCGATGGGAGTGGTTCTGAGCGCCGGGTGTGCGATCCGGCCCGCGCCGAACACCAGATCGGTCTTGCCCGTCAATATATGCTGGATCAGATCGGCTGTGAGAGCGATTTCCACCTCCAGCGAGACATTCGGCAGGTCCTGCTGTAGTTGCGCAACAAAGCCGGGAAGGCAGCTTGCGGCGGCAATTTCCCCGGCGCCGATCCGGACGATGCCCGTGGTTTCCGACATGCCGCCCGAACCCAATAATATGTTCTGGAATTGTGACCAGAGCGGCTCGCTTTGCCGTACGACCTGTCGCCCGGCGGGGGTGAGCGTCATCATGCGCCCTTCGCGGCGAAAGAGCCGGATACCCAAATGCGCCTCCAGCTCACGAATGCGTGCGGAGATGGTCGGTTGTGTGATATTGAGTCGTTCTGCTGCAGCGCGGAATGTTCCCAGGCGGGCAATCCACTGCAATGTTTCAAGATGATAGAGAGCGATCCGATCAATAGACATTATCGATCAATATCATAAAAAATGAATCATTGGTAATGATGAGTTGGGCTGCCTATAGGGCGGCTTCCCCTGCCATAAGGAGCGATGATGAAGAAACTCTACCCTGATGCTTCGGCTGCGCTCGAAGGATTGCTCTTCGACGGAATGCATATTTGCGCTGGCGGGTTCGGCCTGTGCGGTATTCCCGAACGGATAATCGATGCCATCCGCGATTCTGGTGTGAAGGATCTGACCATCGCTTCCAACAATGCAGGCATTGATGGCGAAGGGTTGGGCAAGCTGCTGCGCACCAAGCAGGTCAAGAAGATGATCAGCTCCTATGTCGGTGAGAACAAGGAGTTCGAGCGGCAATATCTCGCAGGTGAGTTGGAGGTCGAATTCTGCCCGCAGGGCACACTGGCCGAACGCTGCCGCGCGGGCGGTGCCGGCATCCCCGGCTTCTACACGAAAACAGGCGTCGGCACGAAAGTGGCCGAGGGCAAGGAAGTGAAGAATTTCGACGGGCAGGATTATATCCTCGAACGCGGCATCTTCGCCGACCTCGCGATTATCAAGGGGTGGAAAGCCGACGAAAGCGGCAACCTGATTTTCCGCAAGACGGCGCGCAACTTCAACCAGCCGATGGCAACCGCCGCCAAAATCTGCGTGGCCGAAGTCGAGGAAATCGTGCCGACCGGTAGCCTCGATCCTGACTGCATCCACCTGCCTGGTATTTACGTGAAGCGGATGATCGTGGGTGCGCCCTATGACAAGAAGATCGAATTCCGCACTGTTCGCGAAAGGGAGGCTGCATAATGAGCACAGATACTGCTGTTAAGGGCTGGACCCGCGATCAGATGGCGGCGCGCGCCGCACGGGAGCTGGAAGACGGGTTTTACGTAAATCTGGGCATCGGCATCCCGACGCTTGTCGCCAACCATATTCCCGAAGGCATGGAAGTGACGCTGCAAAGCGAGAACGGCATGCTCG
>CAYGOH010000061.1:0-12032 GCA_964351385.1 uncultured Sphingobium sp.
TATCGAGCCCTATCAGGGCGCGGCGACCGGCGTGGGCGGCATCTTGCGCGCCGTGTTCACCATGGGCGCGCGGCCCATCGCGAACATGAACGCGCTGCGTTTCGGCAGGCCCGACCACCCCAAGATGCGCCACCTGATCAGTGGCGTCGTGCGCGGCATCGGCGGCTATGGCAATTGCGTCGGCGTGCCAACCGTCGGCGGCGAGGTGAATTTCGACAAGGCGTATGACGGCAACATCCTAGTCAATGCGATGACCGTGGGTGTCGCGGACACCGACAAGATTTTCTATTCCGCCGCCAGTGGCGTGGGCAATCCGATCGTCTATGTCGGCTCGAAGACCGGTCGCGACGGCATTCACGGCGCGACCATGGCGTCTGCCGACTTTGGCGAGGACAGCGAGGAAAAGCGCCCGACCGTGCAGGTCGGCGACCCGTTCACCGAAAAGCTGTTGATCGAGGCATGCCTTGAACTGATGGCGTCCGACGCCATCGTCGCCATTCAGGACATGGGCGCGGCTGGCCTCACCTCCTCCTCTGTCGAAATGGCGTCCAAGGGCGGCGTCGGTATCCGGCTGGACATGGACATGGTGCCGCAGCGTGAGACCGGCATGACCGCCTATGAGATGATGCTGTCGGAAAGCCAGGAACGCATGCTGATGGTGCTTCAGCCCGGCAAGGAGCCGATGGCCGAAGCGATCTTCCGCAAGTGGGAGCTGGACTTTGCCGTCATCGGCGAAGTCACCGACACCGGGCGCATGGTACTCGTCCATCAGGGCGAGACCGTGTGCGACATCCCGCTCGCGCCGCTGGCCGACGATGCGCCGCTTTATGACCGCCCGCATGTGCCGACGCCCAAGCGCGCCGCGCTCACCGACATTCCCCCCAGCGCCGATATGGGCGCGGACCTTGTTCGCCTGATGGGCTCTCCCGACATCGCCTCGCGCCGCTGGATCTGGGAGCAATATGACAACAAGGTCGGCAGCGACACCGTGCAGGCACCCGGCGGCGACGCCGCAGTCGTACGCGTACACGGCACGGACAAGGCCATCGCGATCAGCACCGATTGCACGCCGCGCTATTGCTTTGCCGATCCGGTAGAGGGCGGTAAGCAGGCGGTCGCCGAATGCTGGCGCAATATCACCTCGGTCGGCGCAAAGCCGCTCGCCATCACCAACTGCCTCAATTTCGCCAACCCGCAGCGCCCGGAAATCATGGGCCAGATCGTCGGCGCGCTCGAAGGCATGGGCGATGCCTGCCGCGCGCTCGACTTCCCGATCGTCTCAGGCAACGTCTCGCTGTACAATGAGAGCAAGGCGACCGGCGGCGGCAGCGCGATTTTGCCCACGCCAGCCATCGGCGGCATCGGCCTGATGGCGGACTGGCGCAAGGCTGTCACCGTTGCGTTCAAGGACGCTGGCGACGTCATCATCGCTGTCGGATCATGGGGTCAGCATCTGGGCCAGTCCATCTGGCTACGCGAATGCCATGGGCTTGAGGGTGCCGAGGCCGGACCGCCGCCGCCCGTCGACCTGGCTGTCGAGCGTAAGACCGGCGATTTCATCCGCGCGCATATCGACAATGGCGCGATCACCGCCTGCCATGACGTGTCCGACGGCGGCCTCGCCGTTACGCTCGCGGAAATGGCGCTGGCGGGCAATATCGGCGCGATGATTCAGGTGCATGACGCGGACGAACCCTTCGCCGACGCGCGCGCCTTCTTCGCCGAAGATCAGGGCGCCTATGTCGTGACCGTCAGCGACGCTGCGCTCGCAACCTTCCTCGCCGAAGCCGACAAATCGGGCATCGCCGTCCAGCCCATCGGCCGCACCTGCGGCACCCGCCTCGTCTTCGAACTGGCCGACAGCGACCACGCCATCTCCCTCACAGACCTGCGCTCCTCGCATGAGGGCTTCTTCCCGAAGCTGATGGATGGTGAGGTTTAGCGATTCTAGAATCGTAGCTATCCGGCAAAATTACCGGTTAGATTGATACGATAGATTCAAGCTCTAAATGTCATCGGTTCACTACCGACAGAGGTTGCTGAAATAGGAAATTTGTCGTGGGCAACTCCGAACTGGATCAGCACATTCTTGCGGCTTGCGAACCCCGTTGGCTCAAAGTTGCACGAGTTATCACGCAAGCGGCTAAGACAACGGGTCTTCATGGCAAGGAGTGGGGATATAAAGCGTTGGCCAAGCGTATTCGTCGCCTAGTGAAAAAGGGTGATCTTCAAGCGGCAGGAAATTTATGGTCGTGGAGAAGCAGCGAAGTCCGCCTGCCACCGAGTGATGAAACAAACCTTTAGTTACAATCGAATAGTGTTTGTATTCCAATAAGCGCAAAGGTCGCAGCGTAGCATTCAGGCACCTATCCCACTGCCGTCACGCGGCAGAAGGCGACATGATAGGTGCACTGCCCACCCGCCTTGTCGAACGCGCGCATCACCTTGCGCATCTGCCCGGCTGACAGCGGCGTGCGCCCCTCTACCGGCACGGTCGCGCCGATGCCTTTAAGGTGCGTCAGCAGCCCCCTCGCCCCGCCAAAATCATGGGGATATTCTTCTTCGAACAGGAACGCGTCGGCGTGGCGCGCAAGCATCCCGCGCAGCTCCTCTATAGAGGGATAGAGCGGCGTCCCCGCCTCCAGATCATAGACCTCATGCGCGGTGCGCCACTCATGAAAGCTGCGCTGCGCCATCGTTGCGAACATCAGCGTCCCACCCGGCTTCAACAACCCGGCAAGCCGGTCGAGCGCGCGCGGCAGGTCGGCAAACCACTGGAAGGTCAGGCTCGACGCAATCAGATCGAACCATGGCGCGTCAAATCCGGGCATTTCGCCGTCCATCGCCAGAAACTGCGCGCCGGTATCCCCGCCCTTCTCGGCGATCGCGATCATTTCCGGCGAGATATCGGTCGCCACGATCTCGGCGTCGGGAAACAGGCTGCGCAGATGGCGCGTCAGCAGCCCGGTGCCGCAGCCGATCTCCAATATGCGCAGCCTTCCGCCCGGAACCGTGCGCAACGGCTGATGTCGAAGCAGATTGGCGAGTGTCGCCGCAACAATGCGCTGCACACTCGCATTATCCTCATAATGCGAAGCGGCCTGCCCAAAGGCCCTGCCAATACGGTGCGTGCGTGCATCAATCATGGAGTCTGTAATTACGTGATTTCCTAGCCATCATATGATTCCATATGACTTGAAATCACTTTATGCCCCCTATTCCCCATTACGCCAAAGGTGAAGCGCCGATCATGTCCGAAACCGTTCCAGCCTATTCGGCGCCACCCGGCCGCAACCGGTCGATGGACATTGCACGCGGTTTTGCGGTGATGGGCATATTGCTGATGAACATCATCGCCTTCACCATGCCGGAGGCCGCCTATTTCAATCCGGACGCCTGGGGCGGCACATCGCTTGCGGACCGCATCGCATGGGCGCTGTCCTTCATCCTGATCGACGGCAAGATGCGCGGGCTGTTCTCGCTGCTCTTCGGCGCAAGCATGCTGATGCTGATGGACCGGACGGAAATGTCGGGTGGCAACGGACGGCACAGACACATGATCCGCTGTGCCTGGCTATTGGCGTTAGGCATCACCCATTATCTGCTGCTGTGGTGGGGCGATATCCTCGCGCTCTATGCCATTGTCGGCCTTGTCGCGATGCTGTTCGCGGGCAAGGAACCGCTGGCGCTCGTCAAGTTCGCCTTTCTCGCCTTCGGCATCCATTTTCTTATCGTCACATTGCTGATGCTTGCGCTGTATCATGGGCAGGGATCGGTGGCCGCACCGGACGCCGACGCTTCTGACGTGCGCAAATGGACCGCCGTGCTGGACAGCATAGGCCGCCCCGGCAGTGACTCCATCACTGACGAGATCGCCCTCTATCGCGGCGGTTTGCAGGGCATCGTCGCCGACAAGGCGAGCCATTATGTCAGCTGGGCGGTTTCGGGCGTCAAATATATGGGGCTCGATACGCTGGGCTTCATGCTGCTGGGCATGGCGATGCTGAAGGGCGGCTTTCTGACCGGTAAATGGCCGCGTGAAAATTATGCCGGCACGGCGCGGCACTGTTTCCTGATCGGCGTTCCGCCGATGATCGCCCTTGCCATCTGGACATGGGCCAGCGGTTTCGACACCGTCACCACCTTCGGCGCGGTATTCGCATGGTCGTTTCCGTTCCGCATTCCGCTGACGGTCGGGTTGGCCGCGCTGATCTTTGCGGGGATTGCAGGCAGAAAACCCGGTGCGTTCCTGACCCGCGTGGAGGCCGCCGGCCGCATGTCGCTCAGCAATTATCTGGGCACCAGCCTGGTCATGACGGCGGTGTTTTACGGCTGGGGCCTGGGGCTGTTCGGATCGGTGCCGCGCGCGCAGGTCTATCTGTTCGTGCTGCCGGTCTGGGCGCTGATGCTGCTCTGGTCGAGGCCGTGGCTCATGCGCTTTCGCTATGGCCCGATGGAATGGGTATGGCGCAGCCTGACAACGCTGCGCGTTCAGCCGCTCAGCAGGGGTTAGAGCCGCCCAAAACCGCCGAGCACCGGCGCCTTGCGACCAAAACCCGCAGGCTTGCGAAATGCAACCGCGGGAGAGACATCATGCTCTTCCAGCTCGGTCAAGGTGCGGGTGAAGCAGATGCGCAGTTCGGCAACATCTGAAATCAGCTCTTCGGGGCTGGTTCGCATTTCAACGCAGCGGCGCGACGTCATTTCGATCCGCTCGGCCAGATCGCCCAGCGCCCGTGATCCAAACTGACGCGATTCGCCCTTCAGCGTATGCGCCGGGCGCACCAGCGCCGCCGCGTCACGCGCGCGCATCGCCACCTCGATCAACTCAACCGACTTGATGCCGTCTTCACGGAAATACCCGAGAATACGGGAAAAATTGGCGCCGAGCTGTGCCCGCGCCACATCATATTCATGCCAGTTAATCAGTTCAGCATCCATGCGCGCTGCGCCCCACTGTCAAAAACAACGAGGCAAAAACTAGGTTCAAATGGTAAATTTCGCGTTAGCGATACCTGCCGCCGGGCATCACATCCGGTTCAATATGAACAGATCAGCCGCACTTGCCTCGAATGTCCAGCCGCGCTCCTGCGCCATCGCTGCAAGCTCTTTTCCGGCGATCGGATCGTCCGCGCGTACCCTAATATGCGCATGGTCCCGCAACGCGCGCGCCGCCCTGAGCGCTGGCCATGGGCAGCGCATACCGCGCGCATCAACTTCGAACGGCGCTTGCCCCCCGCTCATCTTCCGAACGGATTTTTGGGGCTGCGCAGCATCAGGCGCACCGGCACCGCGCCGAAGCCCAGGTCACGGCGGATGCCGTTCACCAGATAGCGCTGATAGCTGTCGGGCAGCAGATCGAGTCGCGTACCGAACAAAACGAAGCCCGGTGGGCGCGTTTTGGCCTGTGTCAGAAAGCGCAGCTTGATGCGCTTTCCGCCCGGCGCCGGCGGCGGGTTGGCCTCCAGAGCGCCTTCAAACCAACGATTGAGCACGCCTGTTGAAATGCGATGCGACCAGACGCGGCGCGTTTCGAAAGCCGCAGCGATAAGGTCGTCTATCCCTTTCCCGGTCGCGCCGGAAACGGTGAGCAGCGGTACCCCCTTCACCTGCGCCAGCCCCTCATCGAGCGCCTTGCGCACGCCCTGATACAGCGATGACCCGTTTTCGGAGACGTCCCATTTGTTGAGCGCGATCACGAGCGCGCGCCCTTCCTGCAACACCTTGTCCGCGATGCGCAGGTCCTGCGCCTCTAGCCCCTTTGTCGCATCCAGCAGAAGCACGACGACCTCTGCGAAATCAACCGCGTGCAAACCATCAGCAACGGCCAGCTTTTCAAGCTTGTCCTGCACCTTCGCGCGTTTGCGCATGCCCGCCGTGTCGATCAGGCGAACGGTACGCTCGCGCCCCTCCTTGTCCGACCACAGATAATCGATCGCGATGCTGTCGCGCGTGATGCCCGCTTCGGGTCCGGTGATCAACCGTTCCTCCCCGATGATGCGGTTGATCAGCGTGGACTTGCCTGCGTTTGGCCGCCCGACAATTGCGAGCTTGAGCGGCGCGGCGTCAAGCGCGTCCTCGTCGTCCGGGTCTATCCCCTCATCCACACCGGCAAGGCCCGCCGCCTCCAGCCTTTCCTGCGCGGCTTCGATATGCGGCAGCAACGCCTGAAACAGATCGGCAAGCCCCTGCCCATGTTCGGCGGAAAGCGCGATGGGTTCGCCAAGACCCAGCGACCATGCCTCCATCAGGCCGTCTTCCGCGGCGCGCCCTTCGGCCTTGTTGCCCGCAAGGATCACGGGCCGGTCGCTGCCGCGCAGCCAGCGCGCGATTTCTTCGTCCAGCGGGGTCAGGCCGCTGCGCGCATCGATCAGGAACAGCGCGACGTCGGCACTCTTGACCGCCGCTTCGGTCTGGCGGCGCATACGGCCGGGCAGGCTTTGCGGATCTTCATCTTCATAGCCTGCGGTATCGACGATACGGAAATCCAGCCCAAGCAGGTGCGCGTCGCCCTCGCGGCGGTCGCGCGTCACGCCGGGCTGATCGTCGACGAGCGCAAGCCGCTTGCCAACCAGCCGATTGAACAGCGTCGACTTCCCGACATTGGGCCGCCCGACGATTGCAACAGTGGGCAGCATGATGCCCGTTTCCTTTCGAACCCCGCGTCAGCGGTACGCGGTCAGCTTGCCGTCATCGGCAAGAATATAAAGCATGTTGTCGGCCACCACCGGGCTGAGCGACATGCGGTGCCCCGTGTCGACCTCTGTGGCGATGTGGCCGTCCGCAGGATCGACATAGACGAGATCGTCCTGCGTTGACACGAGGATCAGCTTGCCGCCCGCCGCAATCGGCCCGGTCCAGCGCACGGACCCTTTACGATCCTTCGCATCCTTCCAGCGCTTGAGCTGGCTGATCCAGCGAATCTTGCCTGTCGTACGGGACACGCACAGCAATTTGGCATCGTCCGTCACCACGAACACCCAGTCGCCCACCACTGCCGGCGTTGAAATGCCCGCAACGTTGATTTCCCAAAGACGTTGACCCGTCACCAGCTCATAGGACGCCATGCGCCCGCCCTTGCCGATGGCGAAGACGCGCCCACGATCGATCACCGGATCCGCGTCGATGTCGGCAAGCGCCGCCACCGACGTCGAAATGCTGGTGCGCGACAGCGCATCGCCCCACAGGCTCCGCCCGTTTTCGTAGCGATAGGCATTGAGTTCGCCCGAGCTGAACCCGGTGATCACCGTCCCCTGTGCCGCGGCGGGAGCCGCTACGCCGAACACGCCTGTCGATTCGACTGTTCCGGCCTCACTCCATTCGACATTGCCATTGAGCTGGTCGAGCGCGAATACCTGATTGTCCTGACTCATCACATAGACATGCCCGTTCGCCAGCGTAGGCGAACCGCGCAGCGGGCCACCGGGGCGCACCTTCCAGACGATGCTGCCATTGGTTGCGTCAAGCGCGGCGACATCGCCGACACCTGTGGTCACGAACACCCGATTACCGAGCACCGACACGCCCCCCCCAAACAGAGAGCGGCCATTGCCCTCTGCGGGCATTTTCATCTTCCACAACCGTGAGCCTGTTTTCGCATCCATGGCGATCACTTCAGCGTCGGCGTCGATCACATAGAGCTTGCCATCGGCGATAACGGGCGGCGCGGCCAGCCGTGCCCGACTGCTGCTGCCCGCAATAGAAACAGACCAGACCTGCTGCGGCGAGGCGCTCAGCGCGACATGGCCCATCAGCTTCGCGGAGTTGCCGCCGGGCTGCGCCCAGTCCGTGTTGGCATAGGGCGGAGGCAATAAAACGGGCGAAGCCGCAAGCGCGGCATCGGTTTCTGCGTCATTTTCCGTCGACAAAATAGCGACCCGCTTGCCGACAACGGGCGTTTTCGGCCCCTTGCTCTTGCCGCCGACTATGCCACAGGCCGCCAGCGATCCGAACAGCGCCGCCACCAGCAGCCCTCTGCCCGCATGACGAACTAACTCACTCACCGGTCGTTGCATCGCCCGCCTCTTCCTGTCCATTCTTGTTACCATCCTCTTCCGTTTCGACGGCATCTATTCCCATCAGGCCGGCCATCTGGCGCGCCCGCGCACGCAGCGTCTGTGGCACTTGCTCATCCTTGGCTAGGGCGGCGAAAATAGGCCCTGCAACGTCCTTTTTGCCCATTTTCATATAGGCAATGGCGGTCATTTCCCCCGCGCTTCCGAACCATGGGTTGCCCTCCACCGCCAGCGGCTTGAGCGTGTCGATGACCTGCTGCGGCTTCATCTCTTCAAATGACAGAGCCACGCGACGTATTGTCGCGAGGTCACGATAGGGCTGGTCCAGCTTGGCGTCAGCGGCAATGTCGCCATACAGCTTGGCCGCGCCCTTGGTATCACCGGCTTCCGCCGCAGTGCCTGCCTTCGTCAGCAGAGCGATGGCGCGATAGCCCGGCTGGCTCGCATCCGACAGTTCTTCGAGCGCCTTTGCATCGGGCTTTCCGCCCTGTGCGGCTGTGCGCAGCACCTCTTGCGCCTGCTCAGCCGTCGTTCCTGAAGATTGTTTGCTGTGATGTTCCCAGTAGAGCCAGCCGCCGAACGCAGCGAGGCCCACTATCACCAGCGCGATTATCCAGCGCCCGAACCTTTCCCATATGCTCAGAAGCCGATCCTGCCGGACGGCGTCATCAACCTCGCGGAGCAGCGCTTCATTAATGGGCGGCGATTCAGCCACGTTCAATCTCCAGATCGGAAAGGCACCCGGTATAGGATGCGCAAACTGGCGCGGACCTTAACGGCCAACCCGCGCCATACAAGTCACTTTTTCGGCTGATAGAGCTGATCGGACGTGGGAAAGGCCCGCGTGCGCACGTCCTGAGCATAGGACGCCGCCGTTTCCGAAATCAGCGTGGCGATATCGGCATAGCGCTTTACAAACCGGGGCACGCGCTCAAACATGCCGAGCATATCCTCGGTCACCAGCACCTGCCCATCGCATTGGGCGGACGCACCTATGCCAATGGTAGGGATCTCAAGTGTTTTGGTCAGCGCAACGGCAATCGGCTCAAGCACGCCTTCGATCACCACAGCGAACGCGCCCGCATCGGCGACCGCTTGCCCATCTCCGATGATCTTGTCATGTTCTTCCTGACTGCGCCCACGCGCCGCATAGCCGCCCAGCGCATTGACCGCCTGCGGCGTGAGACCGACATGCGCCATCACCGGGATGCCGCGCTGCGTGAGAAAAGAGATGGTCTCGGCCATCGCCATGCCGCCCTCCAGCTTCACTGCGGCGCAACCCGTTTCCTTCATGATGCGTGACGCGCTGGCGAAGGCCTGGGCCGGCGACTCCTCATAGCTGCCGAACGGCATATCGACGATCACGAGGCTATGAAAGCTACCGCGCACGACCGCCGCGCCATGGGCGCACATCATGTCGAGGCTGACGGGAATGGTCGAAGACAGGCCGTAAATCACCTGCCCCAGCGAATCCCCGACCAGCATCATGTCGCAATGTTCATCGAGCAACTGTGCCTGCCGTGCGGTATAAGCCGTCAGCATCACAAGCGGTTCTTCGGTTTCCCCCTCGAACTTGCGCCGCTGAATAGCCGGTACGGTCATGCGGCGCATCGGCGCGGGCGTGGGATTGGCGCGGCTCGTCGAGCTGTCGATTGTAAAAGTCGTGGACATGGAGGCTTCTCTAGCGCCCCGAAGGCAAAAGCGCCAGCGCTCCCATCATGTCGCTATCCGGCAGCTATAGGCGCAACGTCGTCCAGCGCGATCGCCTCTGCCAGGCTGATCGCGTCCAGCACTTTGGCGGTCTCGTCGCGTACCTTCAACATGACGCGGTGCATGCGGCATTCCGATTCCGGCAGGCAATTCTTGCATTTTTCATGCGCAAAGCGGCTGGCGCATGGTGTCAGCGCCAGAGAACCGCGGGTCAGGCGGACGATGTCTCCATAACTGATGTCGACCGGGGCCAGCGCGAGCCAATAGCCTCCATCCCGACCACGCTGCGTCGCAACGAGGCCTTCGCGGGAGAGTTCCGACAAAATCACCGTCAGGAATTTGGAGGGTATTTTCTGCGTCTGGGCAATATCGCTCAACGGAATCGGCCCTTCGCCAAAATGATCGGCCAAATGTTGCAGAGCGCGAATGGCATAACGGGTTTTTTGCGACAGCATCGCAGGACCATCGCCGGTCGAGGGTCGAATATCAACCTTTTCGATCAAGAAAAGGCGGCGGCGTAAATGTCCGGCTTGAAACCGACGATCCGGCGGTCTCCCAGATCGAGTACCGGGCGCTTGATCATCGATGGATTGGCCAGCATCAGCGCAATCGCCTTTTCCGCGTCGATGCCGCTTTTGTCGGCGTCGGGCAGCTTCCGGAATGTCGTGCCCGCCTTGTTGAGGATAACTTCCCAACCATGCTCACTTACCCACTGGCGCAGCGCACCCTCATCAATCCCGGCCTTCTTGTAATCGTGAAATTCATAAGCAATGCCCTGCGCCTCCAGCCATGTGCGCGCCTTCTTGATGGTATCGCAATTGGGGATGCCGAACATTCTGGGAGTATCTGTCATCAAAGCCTCGCTTCAAACCAACCGGCAAACCCTTTGCCGCGCCCGCGATACAAACTCAAACGGATTAGACCAAAGTGTACATATGATTGTCACGCCGAAAACCCGCTGCTAGACCGACTTTCATGGACCCTTGCACTACCTGTGTCGTTCGCAATCGCGCAATCTGTTCGGCGCTGGACATCGATGAGATCGCCCTGCTCGGAAAAATGGGTAGGCACCACAAGCTGGTGGCTGGGCAAACCCTCATTTGGGAGGGCGAAGAGGCCCTGCTCGTCGCCAATGTGATCGATGGCGTGCTGAAACTCTCGACTTCGATGTCGGATGGGCGCGAACAAACGGTCGGCGTGGTCTATCCCTCCGATTTCATCGGCCGTCCGTTCGGCACACGCACGCAGCACAATGTAACGGCGCTGACCGACGCGCATATCTGCAGCTTTTCCAGTGCCGATTTCGACAGGTTCGCGCGCGAGCATCCTGAGTTGGAGCATAAACTGCTTGAGCGCACACTCGCGGAGCTCGACCGTACGCGCCAGTGGCTTTTGCTCCTCGGGCGGATGACAGCGTCGGAAAAGCTCGCGCATTTCCTGCTCGACATGTCGGCGCGCCTTGCACCTACAGGATGCAGCACCAACGGCCCAGTCGAAGGCTTTGACTTGCCCTTCGGTCGGCAGCAGATCGCCGACATATTGGGACTGACGATCGAGACAGTCAGCCGCCGCCTCAACGATTTCAAAGCGCAGGGTATCATCGCCGTGCCGTCCCGCCGCCGGATCGAAATTCTGGATCGCGCCGCTCTGAAGGGCATCGCCGAAGCCGACTGACAGGTCGCCGCGCCGTCCTCCCGTTATTCATGTAGTTTCTGCACCATATAGCTCCGGTTTCTTGACCAGCGTCAAGGAATGGTCGCGCCTGCTGCCATATCGGGCAACCATCATATCGGCAGACCGACCCTGCAATGAAGGTCGGGGAGCCGGGGAAACGGGGTAGGCACAATGGAAAGCTTGGTACTGCGCGCGGGCGGGTGGCTGATCGTCGCTCTTGTCGCTTTTTTCGCTCTGGCGCTCAGCGTCGACAGCGGTTTCGCCGTTCATATGGGCATCGTGATGCTCGCCGCGCTGGTCGTGGCATGGGTTACGATCAGCCGGGCGGACTACGGCGCCATGGCGCGCGGCCTTTTGCGCGTCCCGGCCGATCAGGGAATATATGACGACGATCCGATACGCTGGGGCGTTATCGCCACGGTATTCTGGGGCGTGGTCGGTTTTGCCGCCGGGCTGTTCATCGCTCTGCAACTCGCTTTCCCGGTTCTGAATCTCGGGTTCGAATATACAACCTTCGGGCGGCTCCGCCCCCTTCATACATCTGCAGTTATCTTCGCATTCGGCGGCAACGCACTGATCGGCTCTGTTGCAAAAATCGTGAAGCTTGAGCATGCTTGGCGGAGATTGGACGGA
>CAYGOH010000062.1:0-11386 GCA_964351385.1 uncultured Sphingobium sp.
GCGACAGCCATGTCGGCCTGCAGGCCCGCCTGATGAGCCAGGCGCTGCGCAAGCTGACCGGATCGATCTCGCGGTCGCGCTGCATGGTGATTTTCATCAACCAGGTGCGCATGAAGATCGGCGTGATGTACGGCAACCCTGAGACCACGACCGGCGGCAACGCGCTGAAATTCTATGCATCGGTGCGGATGGAAATCCGGCGGACCGGGGCCATCAAGAACCGCGAGGATGTGATCGGCAACTCGACCCGCGTGAAGGTGGTGAAGAACAAGGTGGCGCCGCCGTTCAAGCAGGTCGAATTCGACATCATGTATGGCGAGGGCATTTCCAAGCTCGGCGAAATCATCGACCTTGGCGTCAAGGCGGGTCTTGTCGAAAAATCGGGCGCGTGGTTCTCCTATGACTCGGTCCGCATCGGTCAGGGGCGTGAAAACGCCAAGACGTTCCTCAAGGAAAACCCCGAACTTGCCGAGCGTCTGGAAAACGCGATCCGCGGCAAGACCGACACGGTCTCCGAAGCGATGATGACGGGGCCGGAATCGGACGAAGGCGACGAGGATTAAGGCACAAGTTGCGCCGCCGGTGACGGAGGCAGGACGGAGATCTGTTGGGATCTGGCCCGCCGAGCGCGGTGGATGTCAGGCCCGACAGATTCTCGTCAATCCGGCATTATCCATATCGATTGCCGCTTGTGTCGATGGGCTGCCTCGCTTAATCGCTCGATCATGACATCGACCAACGATATCCGCCGTTCCTTCCTCGATTATTTTTCCGGGCAGGGGCATGAAAAGGTGCCGTCCGCGCCGCTGGTGCCGCACAATGACCCAACGCTGATGTTCGTCAATGCGGGCATGGTGCCGTTCAAGAACGTGTTTACGGGCCTTGAGAAGCGACCCTACAGCACGGCCACCTCATCGCAGAAATGCGTGCGCGCGGGCGGGAAACATAATGATCTCGACAATGTCGGTTACACCGCGCGACATCATACGTTCTTCGAGATGCTCGGCAATTTCAGCTTTGGCGACTATTTCAAGGAACAGGCGATCCACCATGCCTGGTCGCTGATAACCGGCGAATGGGGCATCTCGCCCGATCGGCTGACGGTGACCGTCTATCATGACGATGAAGAGGCGTTCGGACTTTGGCGCAGGATTGCGGGCCTGCCCGAAGAGCGGATCATCCGTATCGCGACATCGGACAATTTCTGGTCGATGGGCGATACCGGCCCGTGCGGTCCATGCTCTGAAATCTTTTTCGATCATGGCGATCATATCTTCGGCGGCCCTCCCGGTTCGCCCGATGAGGATGGCGACCGCTTCGTGGAGATCTGGAACCTCGTCTTCATGCAGTTCGATCAGCAGGCGGGCGGCGACCGCATCAGCCTGCCCCGGCCCAGTATCGACACCGGTATGGGGCTGGAACGCATCGCCGCGGTACTGCAGGGCGTGCATGACAATTACGACACGGACACGTTCAAGGCGCTGATCGAACAGTCCGGCGAACTGACCCACAGCGCGACCGATGGCGAGCACAAGGCGAGCCATCGCGTTATCGCCGACCATCTGCGCTCATCGGGTTTCCTAATCGCCGACGGTGTGCTGCCCGCCAATGAAGGGCGCGGCTATGTGTTGCGCCGGATTATGCGCCGCGCGATGCGCCACGCGCACCTGATCGGCGCGGCCGACCCGCTGATGCATCGCCTGGTCGGTGGGCTGGTGAGCGAGATGGGCAGCGCCTATCCCGAGCTGGTGCGCGCGCAGCCGCTGATCGAGGAAACCCTGCTGCGGGAGGAGACCCGTTTCCGCCAGACGCTCGACAAGGGCCTGAAGCTGCTGGATGAGGCGACGGCGGGCATGAATTCGGGCGACATCTTGCCCGGCGAAACCGCGTTCCGTCTCTATGACACCTATGGCTTCCCCTATGACCTGACCGAGGATGCGTTGCGCGCGCAGGGCCTCGGCGTCGATCAGGGCGGTTTCGATGCGGCGATGGCCGAACAAAAAGCAGCCGCTCGCGCGGCTTGGAAGGGTTCGGGCGAGAAGGCGTCGGACGATATCTGGTTCGACATCGCCGAAGAGGCCGGCGCGACCGAGTTTACAGGCTATGGCGCGACCCAGGGCGACGGTCAGGTTGTCGCCATTGTCAAGGATGGCGCGCGGGTGGACAAGGCTGCTGCGGGCGAGGATGTGACGCTCGTCACCAACCAGACGCCCTTTTACGGCGAAAGCGGCGGTCAGACCGGCGATGCGGGCATGGTGACGAGCCAGGCCGGGCTGAAGGCAGTGGTAAGCGATACAGGCAAGCCGCTGGGCCGCCTTCACACACATACATTGCATATTGAGGCCGGGTCGGTCGCGGTGGGCGATATGGTGCATCTGGCGGTCGATGCGGTTCGCCGCGATCGTATCCGCGCCAATCATAGCGCGACGCACCTGCTGCACGCGGCGCTGCGTGCGGAGCTTGGCCCCCATGTCACGCAAAAAGGCAGCATGGTGGCCGAAGAACGGCTGCGTTTCGACTTTTCGCATCCCGAGGCGCTCAGCGCTGAGCAGATCGCACAGGTCGAGGCCGATGTGAATGCGCAGGTTCGCGCCAATGACGAGGTCATGACCCGTCTGATGACGCCCGACGACGCGATAGAGGCGGGCGCGATGGCGCTGTTCGGCGAAAAATACGGCGACGAGGTGCGCGTTCTTTCGATGGGACGGCATGAGGGCGCAAATTATTCGGTCGAGCTGTGCGGCGGTACGCATGTCCGCGCGCTGGGCGATATCGGGCTGTTCAAGATCGTCGGCGAAAGCGCGGTTGCGAGCGGTGTGCGCCGTATCGAGGCGCTGACCGGAGAGGCCGCGCGCTTGTGGTTGTCGGAGCGCGAAGATGCCCTGAAGGGCATTGCCGCAACATTGCGGACCACGCCCGAGGATGCGCCCGCGCGCGTTTCGGCCTTGTCGGATCAGGTCCGCAAGCTGGAGCGCGAACTGGCCGACGCGAAGAAGGCGCTGGCGCTGGGCGGTGGTGGCGGCAGCGCACCAGCGGGGCCAGAGGAGATCGGCGGAACCCAATTTATCGGGCAGATCATCGAAGGGCTGGACCCCAAGGAACTGCGCGGGCTGATCGATGAGAACAAGAAGCAGTTGGGCTCAGGCGTGTCCGCGATCATCGCGGTGAACGATGGCCGCGCATCGGTTGCGACCGGCGTGACCGATGACCTGACCGGGCGTTTCAACGCGGTCGATCTGGTACGGGCGGGCGTAGAGGCGCTGGGCGGCAAGGGCGGCGGTGGCAGGCCGGATATGGCGCAAGGCGGCGGACCCGATGGCGTACAGGCGCAATCGGCGCTCGATGCGATCCGCGCGCTAATCGGCGGCTAGAGTGTGATGACAAAAAGTGGGAACCGGTTTTTGTCGAAAAATCACACGAAAACAAAGAATCTAGGGCGGTCTTTGATTCAATCAGAAGTCATCCCGCTGTAGGGTCAGGATCCTAACAACCCGATCTCCCGCAGTCGCTGCTTCAGGTAATCATCTGCGGTTATCGGCGGATAGCGGCGCGGATGCGCGTCATCGATGCATTGCGATAACGGGTCGATCACGAAATCCGGGCGCAGGTGCAGGAAAAACGGCATAGAATAGCGCGACATGCTGCTGCGATCATGGGCGGGATTGATCACCCGGTGCGTTGTCGACGGCAGCCGGTCATTGGTCAGTCGTTGCAGCATATCGCCGATATTGACCACAAGCGCGCCTTCGGGCGGGCGAATGTCGCGCCAGCGGCCATTGCGACCCAATAATTGCAGACCTGCCTCTTCAGCACCCAGCAAGAGGGTGATGAGATTGATATCCTCATGCGCTTCGGCGCGGATCGCCTCGGCATCCCGGTCATCGGCCAAGGGTGGATAGTGCAGCAGGCGCAAGATGCTGTTCCCCCGTTCCGTCGGGCCGTCGAACCAGTCGGCGGGAAGACCAAGGTCGCGCGCGATGCAGGAGAGTATGCGCGCGCCGACCCGCTCGAACTCTGTGAAGAGCGTTGTGAAGCATTCGCGAAATCCCGCCGGTTCGGCAGGCCAGATATTGTCCGGCATGCCGGGGGGTAGGGGTGCGCCGGGCGTCGCTTCTCGCCCGACATGCCAGAATTCCTTTAGATCGCTGGCGCGCGCGCCCTTGGCGACTTCTCGTCCGAAAGGGGTGTAGCCGCGCTGTCCGGCACCGCCCGCTATATCGTAGCGGCGCTTGGCGTCGGCAGGCAGGGCGAACAGCGTTTCCGTCAGCGCCCATGCGCGCTGCACAAGCGTGTCGGGAACGCCATGGTCGCACACGATAGCAAAGCCGTAGGTGCGGAAGCTTTCCCCCAATTTGGCGCTGAGCCGTTCGGGCGCATCCTTGGATAGCGATATGGGGGGAATGTCGGCATGTTCAGTCATTACGACTGCAATAGAACGGACATCGGCCCATGTCAGCTTCCCTGTTGGGGCTTGATCTCATTCGAGCGTGGGGCCATCGGATACTCAGCATATATCAAGCGACGAGAGAGCGATGACACAATATTGGCTGATGAAATCCGAACCGGACTGTTTTTCCTGGGATGACCTGGTGAAACAGAAGAAGGGTGAATGGGATGGCGTGCGCAACCATCTGGCGCAACGGCATATGAAGGAAATGAAGAAGGGCGACCGGGCGCTGTTTTACCACAGCAATATCGGACTTGAGGTTGTCGGCGTGATGGAAATCGTCGAGGAAGCGGCGCCCGACAGCACGGATGAAACCGGGCGCTGGATTGCGGTGCATGTATCGCCGGTCGAAAAGTTGAAGCAATCGGTCACGCTCAAAGCCATGAAGGCCGATCCGGAGCTGGCCGATATGGTGATGATCCGGCAGTCGCGGCTCTCCGTGTCCCCGGTCACAGAGAAAGAATATCGTCATATCATTTCGTTGGGTGGTCTAAAAGCATGACGGTAAACGAAAGCGGATGTGAAAACGGCTCCGCGATATATTCAATCGCGAAACCGTCAGCCATTTATTCGGATGTCGCCGGATGCCCGGCCCTTTTTATCCCGCAACACTAAGATATGCTATCGCAGGTACGCTCAATGACACTGCGCCAGCAAATAAAGTGAAACATATTTCAGAGATATTCTTCATGATGGTCCTCCTTGGTTGTCGATGAGCCATGTTGTATATTTCGCTCACCACTTGAGAAATATTTATATGATGCGGTGCAGCAATTCACAAACGCAAAGAGTTTTCAGGCAGTTGCAATTTATGCAACCTACAATATTTGGTTAACGGTCAGTTCGCGATCAGGAGTTGAAGGCTATCGACGTGCAATCCAAGCTCATGGACAGCGCCCTGCGCAGCCTGATTTCCACCTATGTGGAGGGCGGGCGTGTGCCGCATCTCCATTGTTTCGTCTCTGTTGACGGCACGCCTTTGGCGGACATGTGCGCGGGCCAATCCCGCGCCGACGGCGATGCGCCACACGAACATGCCCTGGACAAAAATGCGCTGTATCGCATTGCGTCGATGTCAAAGCCCATCGTGGTTGCCGCCTTCCTGACGATGGTTGAGGAAGGCCGCGTGTCGTTCGGGACGCGGCTCGAAGACGTGTTGCCGGAATTTGCGCAGGTTGAGCGCTGGACCGGGCGGGTTGACGATGAGGGGCGGCTGATCAGCGTGCCCAATGAAACGCCAATGACGATGTACGATCTGCTGTGCCACAGCGCGGGTCTTAGCTACAGTTTTCATGCGCAGACGCCGCTCGACCGCCTTTATGCCGAGCGCTATCTGGACACGTTCCACCAGCGACGCAGCAGCGCTGAATATGTGCAGGCACTGGCCGATGTGCCGCTCGCCTTCGCGCCCGGCGAGCGATTCCATTATTCCGCTTCCATCGATTTGCTCGGGCTTGCGATGGAGCGCATTGCCGATCAGCCGCTCGATGACATTCTGGCGCAGCGCATCCTGCTGCCATTGGGGATGAACGACACCGGATTCGTGCTTCGGTCCGACCAGGTCGAGCGATTGACCGATGCGTGGCAAACCGATGGTGCGGGAGCGCTCACCTTATATGATCGCGGGCAGCAGAGCCGATGGCGTATCGCGCAGAAATGCTATTCGGCGGGAGGAGGGTTGCTTTCCTCGACATCGGATTATCACCGTTTCCTGTTGATGCTGTTGGGCGGAGGGGCGCTGGACGGCGTTCGCGTTCTCTCACCCGATAGCGTCGACAGCATGATGATGAACCACTTGCCCCGTGGAGGGGATCTGGAGAGCGCAGGGTCCGGTCCATTGTCTGAGACCTCGCTGCCGGGCATCGGCATGGGGTTGGGCGGCGCAGTGATCGTCGACACGCACCGGGCGCGGGCCCCGGGTTCGCAGGGTACCTATTTCTGGGGAGGAATCCTCTCCACCGGCTTCTTTCTGGACCGCAGCCGCTCGATTATCGGGTTGGTGATGACGCAAATGATGCCGTCTGGAGCCACGAATTTGCGCGAAGATTTCAGGGCAGCTGTGTACAGCGGCCTTGATTGAGGATGCGCCCTGCGGCCATTGGGTGCGAGATGAAGTTCGTGGAGCAAATATGACTGTTGTCGATATCCATTCGGGAACTCCAGAAGATCGCGTGGCGGCGCTGATGGCGTTGATCGACGTCGATACCGTCGACGAATCGCTTTTTGAGGGGCGGCGTAAAACGGGTGGCGTTGGAAGGATCTATGGCGGTGAAGTTATTGCCCAGGCGCTGGCAGCCGCATGTAAGACTGTTGCCGCTGATCGGGACGTACACTCGTTGCATGCCTATTTTCTGCGTGGCGGGGATGAAACGCATAGCTCCCGCTACAAGGTAGACGCGGATTTTGACGGGCGGAGTTTTTCGAACCGTCGTGTTGTCGCCACGCAAAACGACAAGGTGATCCTCAATCTGACAGCGTCATTTCACGGCCCAGAGGTTGGCCGCAGCCATCAGGCCGAAATGCCGGATGTTTCAGGGCCGGATGGCTTGGCGGGTATCCAGGAACTGCTGCGCCAGCATCGCGACGGCAGCGGGGAACAATCGCGGGCGGCGTCCTTCATCGCGCGGCCCTGGCCATTTGACATGCGTCCTGTCGGCCCGATGGCGATGATGCCGAGCGAACCGAGCGAGCCTGAAACCGCCTTTTGGTTTCGGGCGGCGGCACCTGTTGAGGCGCCGCAATGGATGCACAGGGCAATGCTGGCATTCCTGAGCGATATCGGCCTGCTGTCGTCCGCGACTCTCCCGCATGGCCGGTTCGATATAGAAGCAGCCAGTCTGGATCACAGCATCTGGTTTCATGACGATGTGAACGTCGACCAGTGGATGTTGTATCAGATTCAAAGCCCTTGGTCGGGCGGTGCGAGAGGACTCGGATTGGGACGCGTGTTCGGCAAGGATGGGCGGCTGATCGCCAGCATGGCGCAGGAAGGCCTGATGCGTGACCGGGCATTGAGCGCACGCTGAAGGGCCATCGCCGAAACTATCGCGAAAGAAAGTGGCTCCCCGAGTTGGATTCGAACCAACGGCCGCTCGATTAACAGTCGAGAGCTCTACCGCTGAGCTATCGGGGAGCAGCCCCGCTTCCGCGAGGCAGGCCGCGCCTATAGCAGCGCTTTTTGCAGAATGGCAAGGGGGGTCAGGCGATAAATTGCTCTGCCGCGATCCGGTCATCGAGCGTATGCTCGGGATCGAACATCAAGGTGAGCGGCATCGTGCGATCCACCGCCACCTCGACACAGGAAACGTCACGGACTTCGCGCTGATCGGCGACCGCGCTGACGGGCCGCTTTTGCGGATCGAGAACGCGGAAACGAACGCGGGTTTTTTCCGGCAGGATGGCGCCGCGCCAGCGCCGTGGCCGAAACGGGCTGATCGGTGTCAGTGCGATCAGGCTCGATCCCAGCGGCAGGATCGGCCCATGCGCCGAAAGATTATAGGCGGTCGAACCCGCGGGCGTCGCCACGAGCACGCCGTCGCACACCAGCTCCGGCAGGACGACGCGTTCGTTTACGGACACCTCGATCCGCGCGGTTTGGCGCGTTTCACGCAGCAGCGACACCTCGTTGATCGCCGGCAATGAGATATCCTCATTGTCGACCGTGGTCACATGCATGCGAAGCGGATTGACCTTGAACGCCTTGGCTGCCTGAATCCGCTCTGCCAGTCGCTCCAGCCGCCACTCATTCATCAGAAAACCGACAGTGCCCAGATTCATGCCGAATACCGGCTTTATCTGGTGGCTTTCCAGCATCATGTGCAATGCCTGAAGCATGAAGCCGTCGCCGCCCAACGCAACGACGATATCAGCCTGCGCCGGTTCGACGAAATCATAGGTCGCCTGCAACCGCTCTGCCGCTGCGCGCGCCGCGGGGGTGGGGGACACAAGCAGTGCCCAGCTCGTTTCGGTGCTCATCCGCCGGTCACGCTCATATGGCGCCGTGTCGCACCGCGCGTACCCGATGCGTCAATGGCGAAATCATGCGCCAGGGGCTTGGCGACCAGCGCGCGGTCGAGTTCCGCGTCAACCGCCGCAATGCCGCCGGTGCGATAGGCGGTCTTGAGGTCGACATGATCCTCATGACCGAGGCACATGAAAATCTTGCCCTCGCAGGTCAGGCGCATGCGATTGCACCCGGCGCAGAAATTATTGGATAGCGGCGTGATCAGCCCCAGCCGGGTGCCCGGCAAACCGACCGGCTCAAAATAGCGGGCCGGTCCACCGCTGCGATAGGCGATGGGCGACAGCGGAAAGGAGGATTCGATTTGCGCGGTTGCTTCTGACAGCGGGAGGTAGCGGTCCTGCCGATCCTCATCGATACTGCCCAAAGGCATCGTCTCGATCAGTGTCAGGTCGTGGCCTTCGCCAGCACACCAGCGCAGCATCGGCAGATATTCATCGTCGTTGAGGCCGCGCAGCGCGACCATATTGATCTTTACGCGCAATCCGGCGTTTTTGGCTGCGGCTATGCCGTCAAGCACCGCCGCAAGATCGCCGCGCCGACTGATATAGGCGAAGCGGGCGGGGTCGAGTGTGTCGAGGCTGACATTGATCCGCCTGATCCCTGCGTCGTACAGGCTTGCCGCGTGTTCAGACAGGCGCGTCGCGTTCGTGGTTAGCGTCAGCTCATCGAGCGTGCCAGCGTCGAGATGCCGGCCGATGCGGCGGGCCAGATCGATGAAATCACGCCGGACCAGAGGCTCGCCGCCCGAAAGGCGAATTTTTTTCACGCCCCGCGCAATGAAGCGATCGGCAATGATGGCGATCTCTTCGAGGCTAAGCACTTCGTTGCGCGGCAGGAACGTCATCTTTTCCGCCATGCAGTAGCGGCACCGCAGATCGCACCTGTCAGTGACGGAAATCCGCAAATACTCAATTCGGCGGCCAAAGCCGTCGATCAGGTCATCGCGTCTGGTGAAAGGTGTGGAATTCATACCACATAGCTAGGTGAAGCCGTCAGGTTGTGCAAGAAGTCTGGCCATATCGCCGAGGGGCAGATGGTAAATGTCCATGGATCTAAAGCCATGCATCTAAAGATTGCCGGTTCGATAATGTGCCGGTAACCTGTTCGAACTATCTTGCTCCACCAAGCGACGCAACTGAGACAGCATAATACCAAATTTATGACCCCGGACTTGCTTCAGGAAAGCCCGACGCTCGGGCTGATTTCGCCGGACGGGCGGGATATAACCGAACTTGCGCGGGACTGCGGCTGGGTCGTCCAGAATATTGACGCTTGCGCAGATGCGGGCGAGGCCTCTGTATCCGATATTATCGTCGTGGATTTGTGCGATGGCGAACCTCCCGAGATTTCGTTTCCGCCTGACCCGAACAGGATCGTTGTTGCGGTGGTGAATGCATCGGTCGCGCAGCATGCCGCTGTTCTGGACATGCTGGGAGTAACCCAGATTCTCTCCTGGCCCACGAACCGCGATATTTTTGCGGCGACCATGGCTGCTTGTGTGCGAACCCGAACCAAGGTGCATGCGGGTTCAGATGCGGCATCGCACGGGGACGGTATTCGAGAACGCAGCGCGACGAATGCTCAGGACAAGCTGACGGGCTTGATGACGAGAGCGGCGGCCCGCAATTGGCTGGACAAGCGTCTATCCGGGGAAAGTGCAGGCGCCGTGACGGCATGCCTGCTGATCGGCATCAGCCAGTTTGCCAGCATCAATGCAGCCTATGGTCAACTCTCCGGGGACGTCGCGCTTGCCCGCGTAGCCGAGAGGATTGTCGATTTCGTTCGGGCGAGCAGCGGTGAAGACGCACTTGTCGCGCGGATGGGCGGCCCGGAATTTCTGGTGGCGATCCCTGCGGGCGTGCTTGCCGATGAGAACGATGTCGATCCTCAGGAGCTGGCGCGTTTGCTGCTCGCCGATGTTTCCCGGCCCTTTGTTGCCGATGAGAAGGTGATGCGGCTGACGGCGCGGTGCGGCATTGCCCTGCCGACGAGCGGCGACGACGCCTCGCGTCTTTTGCGCAGGGCGAGTGCGGCGCTTGCCGAGGCGCGCCATTCGGCGACGCAGGATATCGTCGTCAGTTCGGGGGTACGGCGACGCGGAGCAGATCGCTCCGACAATGTCGACCGCCTGCATGCAGACCTGCGCCTCGCGATCGATGCGGGAGAGATCGGCATCGTCTACCAGCCGCAATATGACAGCCATAGCGACCGGATTATCGGTGTGGAGGCGCTGGCGCGCTGGAATCACCCAGAGCTGGGGCAGCTGGACGCCGGCACATTGTTTGAGGCGGCGGACAGGTCCGACTACCTGCTGCCGCTGTCGCTGCACATTCAACGCCTCGCGCTCGAACAGGCGGGGCGATGGTCGCCTGCGCTGGACGATATTCGCCTCGCGATCAATGTCACCGCCGCCGATCTGGCGCAGGAGAATTTCTTGGCCAACCTGCTCGGGATGATCGAGGAAAGCGGCTTCCCGGCCCATCGTGTGACCGTCGAGATCACGGCAACCGGCCTGATCGAGAATATCGAACCGGCCGCCGACCTGCTGCTGGAGCTGCGGCGGCGGGAGTTGCGGGTCGCCATCGATGATTTCGGGACCGGCTATTCGAGCCTCGCCTACCTCAAGGCGCTTCATCCCGATTATCTCAAGATCGATTACAGTCTCAGCCGCGACATATTGGGCACGCCGCGCGACCGGGTGATATTGCGCGCGATCATCGCGATGGCGCGCAGCCTTGCGCTGACGGTGATCGCCGAGGGCGTGGAGAGCGAGGAGCAGTTGACTCTGCTCGCCCGCGAAGGGTGCGATATCTATCAGGGGTTCCTGCGCTCACCGGCTGTCACCAGCGAGGAGCTGGCGGCGCTGATCGAGAGGGGTGGGTAGTTACCCCGCGACCTTCGCCAGACCGCTGGAG
>CAYGOH010000062.1:11396-12017 GCA_964351385.1 uncultured Sphingobium sp.
CCGAGATCGAACGCGTCGAACGGCTTTACGGTTCAGCGCCCGTGGCCGTTGCCGCGTGCAGCCTGGCAGCGGCGTCTTTCCATGCGCGGGAGATCACCAGCTTGTTGTCCGGGCGCAGTTTGGCGGTGCCCGCGAGCCGCTGCACATAGCCGATAAGGCCAGCCGGATTGCCGAAACTGTCATTGTGGAATGAGACGAGCGCGCCCTTTGCGCCGACATCCAGCCGCGCGATCCCTGCTTTCACGCAGTTCTGCTTGATGCGGATAAGGGTGAGCAGATTCTCAGTCGCCTTGGGCAGCTTGCCGAAGCGGTCGATCAGTTCCGCCGCAAACGCCTCGATGGCATGTGCGTCCTCCAAGTCGTTGAGGCGACGATAGAGCCCCATGCGCAGGTCAAGATCGGGCACATAGTCCTCGGGGATCTGTACAGGCGCGTCGATGGTGATTTGCGGGCTGAACGCATCACGCGGTACGAAGTCGGTGGAGCCGCCGGACTTCGCCTCCAGAATCGCCTCCTCCAGCATCGACTGGTAGAGTTCGAAGCCGACTTCCTTGATGTGCCCCGATTGCTCGTCGCCGAGGAGATTGCCGGCACCGCGGATATCGAGATCGTGACTGGCGA
>CAYGOH010000063.1:0-6359 GCA_964351385.1 uncultured Sphingobium sp.
CGCGATCATCTCGATGGCGCCAAAAATGTCTGGGAGGAAATCTCCGACGGTCTCGATTATATGAAGGTCAACGGCCACGATATGTCGACGCGTGCCTATGTCGGCGCCTTCAACTTCAAGGGCCCGGACCAGCAGAAAAATGTCGGCAAGCTGTCAGGCGGCGAGCGCAACCGCGTCCATATGGCCAAGATGCTTAAGGAAGGCGGCAACGTCCTGCTGCTCGACGAACCGACCAACGACTTGGACGTTGAGACGCTGGCCGCGCTGGAAGACGCGATCGAAAATTTCGCGGGTTGCGCCGTGGTCATCAGCCACGACCGCTTCTTCCTCGACCGCCTCGCGACCCACATCCTCGCCTTCGAAGGCAACAGCCATGTCGAATGGTTCGAAGGCAATTTCGAGGCCTATGAGGAAGACAAGCGCCGCCGCCTGGGCGACGCCGCCGACCGGCCTACACGCCTCGCTTACAAGAAATTGACGCGGTGATGCGATGTCTACGAGGAAGCATCCAAAAGCCAAGATAAATGCTTTTGTTAGAATGCTTGAGAGATGTGAAGCAGATGAGAAAGTCATAAATGATTTTCTGGACATCGTCGAGATTGACAACGGTATCGCTCTGGAAAGTGGAGATTTAGAGAGCCTTGATCGCCTGTTGCTGGATGTATGTAGAAGATACGGCTTTACGCGGCCATTCGATAGAAAAGGCGAAAAAGCTTATTTCAGGCCAAATCAAATTGACCATAAACATCCAGACAGTGATGCTGATGTCAATGGATATTGGGGTGTCGGCGAATTTGATCCTAAAAAGGAGCAAGCATATCGTCGTGGCTTCGAGCAAGGCTTTGCAGATGCTATGAGATTGTTGGAAGAAGGCTGTGATCAGCAGGATTTGAAAACCAGGTCTTCTGACATTCATCGCTGGCGCTTTGCCCCGATTTGGTTTAGTGCCTCAATGCCGGGGTCAGTTGAGCCTTGGGGTATACAAGTTTCAATCCGCAGCAAATTGCCGGCTAAGCTGAGATGGAAGATATTAGAGCGGGATGGGCGGCGCTGTGTTGCTTGTGGAGCATCCGCAGATGACGGCATCACGCTCCATGTTGACCATATCGTTTCCGTTTATAATGGGGGTTCGGACCAGTCCACTAACCTTCAGACCTTGTGCGATATTTGCAATCTTGGAAAAGGAAAAGACTGAAGAGCTGTGGTCATTTCAACCAAGTTAGAGTGGGGCTCGCTACTAGGAACCTATCGTCGTTTATCTTTGTTTCTGTTCGTTCCCCGTATTCCATGCCATTCGGCGACCACATTTGGTGGATGACCTGTCCAGCCACATCTACCACCCAATATTCCGGCACACCCGCACCCGCATATAGCTCCGCCTTCAACCCCATATCATTGGCAAGGGTGCTATCAGAAACTTCAATCAGAAGCTTGACCGACTCCAAAGGCAAGATGCCGTCGCCTTCCGGAGCATCGGTGACGACGATATCGGGCTCAGGTACGTCGTGATCGGAAATTCGCACCGAAATATCTGTCAGCACAGAAAGGTTGGAGCCGCTCGCTTCAAGAGCGCGCGCGAGCGCGATTACCAAATGCGTGACGGTACGTGCATGCGGCCGATGCTTCGGGCTCATATAATAAACTTCCCCGTTAAACAGTTCGGCACTGCGCTCCCCGAACGCCCCCTCACGGTCGAGCAACAGAAACTCATCCACCGTCAGGCGGTGCTTATTTTTAGTATCCAGATGATCCTGAGCAGTCACGGCAACATCTTAGCACAAGTTCGCCGGATCGCCAGCTCTCTCAATTTGACGCCCGTTGTTCGAAATCGCGCATGTCGCTGATGGTTTCGGTGTGTGCGGCGATGTCGCGCACATCGGCTGCCGCTGGGCCGTTCCAGGCCTGCGCGATGAATTGCTCGACCGCATTCTGCGTGCCCTGAACCAGTGCCTCGACCGATCCGTCGGGCCGGTTGCGCACCCAACCGGTCAGGGCAAGCGCGCGCGCAGTTTTCACGCACCAAGCGCGATACCAGACGCCCTGAACGCGCCCCGATATCATCAGGCGTCTGGCTGTCAGCATCGCACTGCCTCAGCCCATGCGTTCGTTGAGGGACTTCATTGTTGCGTCGAACCTGTTTTCACGCTCTGCGTTGCGAAGGCCGTTGACGTTCTCCACACAGATTTCCGCAGGCGTGGGCGATTGCTCGAACAGCGCCATCACCTGCGAAATGAAATCGGTGAGGGGCATATAGGCGGGGTTGACAGACTGGCCGGGTGTGAGGTCCGTCTGCACTCCCGGCGGAGGCAGCTCGATCACCTCGATACCCTGCGCCGTCAGCATATAGCGCAGCGACAGCGTCCAGCTGTGAACCGCGGCCTTGGTCGCGCAATAGGTGGCTGTATTGGCCAGCGGTACAAACGCCAGACCGGATGTCACATTGATAATCGCGGCGTCTTGCTGTTTCCTCAGATGTGGGAGCAATGCCGACACCATGCGGATCGGGCCCAGCAGGTTTGTGGTGACGATCGTCTCGGCGGCTGCAAGATCGAGCGTGTCCGGTGTGAGTTCTTTCCGCACCATGATGCCGGCATTGTTGAAAAGGACATTCAGCTTCGGATGCTTGGCAGTCACGGTTTCGACCAGAGCCTCAATCGATGACGGGTCGTTCACGTCCATCGCATAGCCGTGCATTCCCGGGTTCGCCTGCGTCACCTCATCCAGAACCGACTGGCGGCGGCCAGTGATGATGACCTCATTGCCGCGCTTGTGAAAGGCCTCGGCCAACCCGCGCCCGATGCCGGAGCCGCCGCCGGTAATCAAAATAGTGTTGCCGGTCGTCTTCATGGGTCAGGGCTCCTGCGATGGGGGAAGTGCTGAAGATGGGCAATGATGCGGCAGTTTCAACCGGTCCGCTGTTTACTCTGACGGTATTGAGGCCTGCTGCGCTCTCACATAGTCCGCCAGCACGCGCGAATAAAGCTGATGCTCGGCAATCAGGACGCGCGCGGCGAGGTCGTCGGGCGTATCGCCGGGCATGATCGCGACTTCGGTCTGGCCCAGCACAGGGCCATCGTCCAGCTCCGCCGTGACGATATGAACCGAGCAACCACCCTTGACGTCTCCCGCCTCGATCGCGCGCTCATGGGTATGCAGGCCCTTATATTTGGGCAGCAGGGACGGGTGGATGTTGAGCATGCGCCCCTCCCATTTTGCAACGAACTCCGGTGAGAGCAGCCGCATATACCCAGCCAGCGCGACGAAATCGGCCCGCGCGTTTCGCAACTGCGCATCGATCATCTCGTCGAATTCCGCGCGTTTCATGCCTTTGTGACTGTGCCCGAACGTCGCGATACCCTCTGCCGCGGCGAACTGGAGACCCGCTGCCTCGGGATCGTTGGCGGCCACCAGCACCACTTCATACGGGCAGTCCGTGGCCTTGGCCGCATAGACCAGCGCAGCCATGTTGGAGCCCCGGCCCGAAATCAGAACGGCGACGCGCGCCTTTTCAGGCATCGTGATGCGCTTCCCAGGCCGCCTTTGCGCTCCAGGCTTCCCGCGATCCGCTGACCGTGCAGCCCTTGGGCCCTTTTTCGATCCAGCCGATGCGGTGGACGGTTTCGCCTGCCGCTTCCAGATCGATGGTGACATGTCCGGCCCTTTCGGAGGGAACCACCAGCACCATGCCAATGCCGCAATTGAAGGTACGCGCCATCTCTTCGGGTTCGATATTGCCCTGCGCCTGAAGGAAGGCCATCAACCGAGGCTGTATCCACGCATTGGCATCGATCAGCGCGCGGCACCCTTCCGGCAGGACCCGCGGAATATTCTCCAGCAATCCGCCGCCCGTGATATGGGCCAGCGCGCTGATATCGCCCCTGCGGACCGAAGGCAGCAGCGATTTCACATAAATGCGCGTGGGCGCCATCAGTGCATCGATCAACAGGACATCCTGATCGAAGATGGCTGGGCGGTCGAGCTTCCACTCCTTGTCGGCCGCCAGCCGCCGTACCAGTGAATAGCCATTTGAGTGGACGCCCGAGGATTCGAGGCCGAGCACGACGTCGCCTGCCTTCACGCGGTTTCCGGTCAGGACTTCGCTGCGTTCGACCGCGCCGACGCAGAAACCCGCCAGATCATAGTCGCCATCCGCGTACATGCCCGGCATTTCAGCGGTTTCTCCGCCGATGAGAGCGCAGCCAGCCTGCTTGCAGCCTTCGGCAATTCCGGCGACGACCTGTTCGGCGATGCCGATATCCAGCTTCCCGGTCGCGAAATAATCGAGAAAGAACAGCGGCTCCGCGCCCTGCACCACAAGGTCGTTCACGCACATCGCAACAAGATCGATGCCGACCGTGTCGTGACGTCCGCTGTCGATCGCCAGCTTCAGCTTGGTCCCCACGCCGTCATTGGCCGCGACCAGGAGAGGGTCGCGAAACCCCGCGGCCTTCAGATCGAAAAATCCGCCAAAACCGCCAAGCTCGGCACCCGCGCCGGGACGCTTGGTCGATTTCGCCAGCGGTGCGATGGCGCGGACCAGCGCATTTCCCGCATCGATATTCACACCGGCTTGCGCATAGCTATAGGATGGACCTTTGTCGGCCATAGGGTCGGAAGAGTCTGTCATGCGCCAAGCGCCTATCGCATTCGTCCCGCAGGGGAAATCGAAAATAACCCCGTTAGACAAAATTGCCTGCTTGGATTTCTTGCCATTTGCCGCCAAAAGGGCGCCGTGACCCCGATTGCCCGTTCACTACCCTGTTTGCGGAACGCCAACCTCATCCGCCTGCTGACGATTCCGCTGGTCGTGGGATTGGGGCTGCTTGCTGCCGCGCTGGTCGCGCAGATGGAAGGGGAACGAGGCGTGCCGCCGATCGCCAGCAGCGGCGATTTCGAAGTGGGCGGCATCGACGTCGATGTGGAGGCCAATACGGCTGAGGAGGCGCGCACCGCAGGGTGGAAAATGGCGCAGCGCCTCGCCTGGAACAAGCTGTGGGCCAGCACCAATGGCGGCTCGCTCAACCTCTCGGATTCACAGCTCAACCAGATTGTGTCGGGTATCGAGGTCGAATCGGAAGAGATCGGCCCACAGCGTTATATCGCCACCTTGCGCATCTTGTTCGATCGCGCGCGCGCTGGGCAGATATTGGGCGTTACCCGCATGGCGATGCGCTCGCCGCCGTTGCTCGTTATCCCGATCCTGCGGCAGGGCGGCGCATCAACCGTATTTGAAAGCGTCAATGAATGGCAAAAAGCCTGGGCACGCTATCGCACCGGGGATAGCGCGATCGATTATGTGCGCACCAGCGGCACGGGGCCGGACGCGCTATTGCTGACGGCGGGGCAAGCGGGGCGTCGCGGACGCAACTGGTGGCGGAATATTCTCGATCAATATGGCGCGGCCGACGTCATTTTCCCGATTGTCCGGCTGGAACGACAATGGCCGGGCGGTCCGGTGATGGGCTATTTCGCGGCGCGTTACGGCCCGGACAATGAACTTCTGGGCAATTTTACGCTGCGCGCGCCCAATGAGGCGGCCATTCCGACGATGCTCGACAAGGGCATTGAGAAGATCAACGCAATCTACACGCAGGCGCTGGGCGATGGCCGTCTGAGGCCCGATCCGTCGCTTGTCATTGAGGAGCCGATTGACGCCAGTGAACTCGACCTCGGCAATTTCGCCGATATGCCCATTGAGACCAGCGCAGTCCCGGCAACCACTTTGTCGACCTACTCGATCCAGTTCGACACGCCCGATGTCGCTTCGGTCAGTCAGGCTGAGTCGCTGTTGCGCGGTATCAGCGGCGTCAAGTCTGCGGCGACGAGCAGCCTAGCGCTGGGCGGCGTGTCGGTAATGCAGGTAAGCTTCGACGGATCGATCGAGAATCTGCGGACAGCCCTGCAGGCGCGTGGGCTTCAGGCCACTGGCAGCGGAACGACATTGCGGATCAGCAGGCGTAGCACGCAGGCCGCTCCGCCCGCCGTCCCATGACCCAGATAGGCCTCCCCTTCGACTGGGGGGGGCAGGCCCAGCCAGATCAGTTTATTCCCGGTGAATCTAACTCCGTGGCGCTCCGGCATATCGAGGCATGGCAAGGCTGGCCGGTCCCGATATCGATCCTGACCGGCCCGGCCCGTTCGGGGAAATCGACGCTGGGCCGGCACTTTGTCGCGCTGTCGGGTGGGACCGTAATCGATGACGCGCCTTCCCGCGACAATGCCTTTCTGTTCCATGCATGGAACATGGCACGCGACAGCGGTACGCCTTTGCTGCTGATCGCTCGGGTTGTCCCCGAAAGCTGGCCCGTGACGCTGCCTGATCGCAAATACCGTCTCGCCGCCGCGCCGCATGTGCGGAT
>CAYGOH010000063.1:6369-11956 GCA_964351385.1 uncultured Sphingobium sp.
CTTCTCGCCCGACCTTGCCGAATGGCTGGCGCGTCGCATTGACCGGACTTACGAGGCCGTCGCCGAATTGCTGGTCCACCTCAACCGTCTGTCGCTCGCCTCTTCGCGCAAGATTTCGGTCGCTCTGGCAAAAGAAGCGCTGCAAAATCTTAGGTTTTTGCATATAGAGGATGGCGACGCGGCGTCCGATGCGGCGCATGGGCAAGACAGGAAGAGCGCTGACAATGGCTGAGGCCGATCCGGTCATCTCCCTAGCCGAAACCGGGGATCGATATTTCAACCGTGAGCTGTCGTGGCTCGCATTCAACCGGCGTGTGCTGGAGGAAGCGTCCAATTCCGCGCATCCGCTGCTCGAACGCCTCCGCTTTCTCTCGATCTGCGGCAACAATCTCGATGAATTCTTCATGGTCCGCGTCGCGGGCCTGAAGGGGCAGCAGATCGACAATGTCGACTTGCGCTCTGCCGATGGCTTGACACCTGCCCAGCAATTATCCGCCATCGGGACCGAGGCGGACGCGCTGATGCGGGAACAGCAGCTCATCTGGCACGAATTGCGGCATGAGCTGGTGGAAAATGGTATCGAGGTGATTGACACCGAGCCGGTCGGGCCCGATGTCGAGGAATGGCTCAAGAACCATTTTCTGACGCAGATTTTTCCGATAATCACGCCGCAGGCGCTTGATCCGGCACACCCATTTCCGTTCATTCCCAATCTCGGCCTGTCGCTGCTGTTTGACCTGATCCGTAAGTCGGACGGCGAAAATGTGCGGGAACTGGTGATGATCCCGTCATCCTTGCCGCGTTTTTTCCGCATTCCGGGAACCCCTGCGCGCTATATGGCGCTGGAAAGCGCGATCCGCCGGTTCAGCCATCTTCTCTTCCCCGGATATGAAGTGCGCGAAAGCGGCATTTTCCGCATCATTCGCGACAGCGATATCGAAATCGAGGAGGAGGCCGAGGATCTCGTCCGTTATTTCCGCACTGCCATCAAGCGGCGGCGGCGCGGGCGGGTTATCAGGCTTGAAATCGAGCAGGGTATTCCCGATTCGGTCGAGGAAATGTTGCAGGAGCTGCTCCAGGGACAGGACGCGATGATTGCCGATGTCGACGGCTTCATCGGCATCGGAGACCTCTCCGCCGTCGTCGATGAAGACCGCCCGGATTTGAAATTCGAACCCTTTGCGCCACGTTTTCCGGAGCGCATTCGCGAATATGGCGGCGATTGCTTTGCGGCGATCCGCGCAAAGGACATTGTCGTTCATCACCCCTATGAAAGCTTTGACGTCGTCATTGCCTTCCTGAAACAGGCTGCGGCGGACCCGGACGTCGTCGCGATCAAGCAGACGCTCTATCGCGCGGGCAAGCAATCGGCGGTCATTCGCGCGCTGATCGATGCGGCGGAGGCGGGCAAGTCCGTCACGGCGATTGTCGAATTGAAGGCTCGCTTTGACGAAGAACAGAACCTGCTCTGGGCCAGTGCGCTAGAACGGGCCGGTGTGCAGGTCGTCTATGGCTTTATCGACTGGAAAACCCACGCCAAGATTTCCATGGTCATCCGGCGCGAGGGCGATCAGTTCCGCACCTATTGCCACTTTGGCACCGGCAATTATCACCCGATAACCGCGCGCATCTACACCGATCTCAGCTTCTTTACCGCCGACCCGCGCGTTGGCCGCGATGCGGCGTCGGTGTTCAACTATATCACCGGATATGTGGAGCCGGGCTCGCTGGAGCTGCTCTCCATGTCGCCGCGCGATCTGCGCAAGGATTTGTGCAATCTGGTCGATGCCGAGATCGCGCATGCACGCGCCGGGCGTCCCGCAACGATCTGGGCGAAGATGAACAGCCTGGTCGATCCGGCCATTATCGAAAAGCTGTATCAGGCCAGCAATGCGGGCGTGGAGATCGATCTGGTGGTGCGCGGCATCTGCTGTCTGCGGCCATGCGTCCCGGGCATGTCGGAAAATATTCGCGTCAAATCGGTTGTCGGCCGTTTTCTGGAGCACAGCCGCATCGCCGTATTCGGCAATGGCCGGAAATTGCCGCATAACGATGCAAAGGTGCTCATCAGCTCGGCCGACTGGATGCCGCGCAATTTCGACCGACGGGTCGAATATCTGCTGCCGATTGAAAATCCGACGGTGCACGACCAAATTCTCGATCAGGTGATGGTCGCCAATCTTATCGATACGGAACAAAGCTGGGTTCTGAACTCTGATGGAACCTATTCCCGGCTTGAACCAGGCGAAAAACCGTTCAACCTGCACCGCTATTTCATGACCAACCCGTCGCTTTCCGGGCGCGGCGCGGCACAGGCGCATGGCGAATCCGCGCCGAAACTCAGCCTTCGTTACCGCAAATAAGGGGGCCTGCGCCCGAATGACGTTGCTCGACAATCTTCTCAGGCCGGCGGCAAGCTCTGCGTCCAAAGCCGGCCCGGTCCGGCGTGCCATCATCGACATCGGTTCCAACAGCATCCGCCTCGTCATTTATGACGGTCCGGCGCGCGCGCCCTTCGTTCTGTTCAATGAGAAGATTGCCGCGGGCTTGGGCGCTGAACTCGGCGCGACGGGCAGGATCGACGATGCGGCACTCGTCCGGGGTCTCGACGCGATCAGCCGGTTCGCCTTGCTTGTCGATGAAATGAGCGTGGGAGAGATCATCTCCATTGCTACCGCAGCAGTGCGTGAGGCGGCCAATGGTCAGGAGTTCATCGCCGAATGCCGTCGTCGCGCCGGTCTCGATATCGCCATATTGTCGGGTGAGGAAGAGGCGAGGGCCGCCGGATATGGGGTGATTTCCTCCATTCAGGGTGCCGATGGCATTGTCGCCGACCTTGGCGGCGGCAGTCTGGAGCTTGCGCGGGTGCGCGACGGTGAGGTGCATGAGGTTGTCTCGCTGCCCATCGGCGTCCTGCGGCTTGAGGCATTGCGCGGCAAGGGCAAGACCGCGCTTTCGAAATTCGTCGCCAAGGCGCTCAAGGACGCCGGGTGGAGCGAGGTTGAGCGCGGCCTGCCGCTCTATCTCGTCGGTGGCTCCTGGCGCGCGCTTGCGCATCTCGACATGCAGTTGTCGCAATTCCCGCTGCCGGTGATCCATCAATATCGAATGGACGCCGCACGCGCCGCTTATCTGGTGCGCGTGACGGCCTCGATGGGCAAATCTCAGGTCAAGAAGGTGCCCGCCATCTCCTCGTCGCGCGCCGCGACCCTGCCGCATGCCGCTGCATTGCTGGCGGTGCTGGTGCGGCAGTTGGGCAGTTCGGAGCTGGTCGTGTCGGCTTTCGGTCTGCGCGAAGGCCTGTTGTTCGAACGGCTCAGCGCCGACGAACGTGCGTTGGACCCGTTGCTTGTCGCGGCAGAAGCCGAAGGCGCGGCGCAGGGGCGTTTCCCCGATCATGGCGCGCAGATCGATCGCTGGATATCGCCGTTGTTCAGCAACGAACCGCCCGAATGGGCGCGCATCCGCCGTGCCGCCTGTATGCTGGCCGATGTGGGTTGGCGTGCGAACCCGGATTTCCGCGCTGAACGCGGCATGGAAATTGCGCAGCATGGCAACTGGGTCGGCATAGATGGCTGGGGCAGGGCGATGCTGGCGCAGGCGCTCTACGCCAATTTCGGCGGCGGCACGTCGATGGTGCCGGAACTCGCCGTGCTGACGGGGCCGGAACAGCTCTCCCGCGCGGTGCAATGGGGGCTGGCCATCCGTCTGGCGCAGCGTCTGTCGGGCGGTGTTGCCGGGCCGCTCGAAAAGACCCGCCTATCCATGGATGCGGATGGAATCGTGCTGGAGATCGAAGGCGCTTATGCCGGGCTGTGCGGAGAGACCGTCAACCGGCGGCTCAAGCATCTGTCGCAGGCTGTCGGTGCCGACTGGCGCATCGATATCAGCGACAGCTAAAGCCGGTCATCCGCAGGCTGCGCGCGTAACCACCATATCGTCGCCATAGCTGACCGTCAGCCGGTCGGGGCGATAGTCCATTGTCATCGCCGAGCGGGGAGGGGCCCAGCGCAGGCTCTTGGCACCCGATGCCGCCAGCATCTGTGCGCCGAGGTCCGCAGAGGCAAGCTGCCCGACGAACCCTGAGAGGCCGTCCGCCTTGCAAACAAAGGCGTCTGGCGCCGGACCAGCACTTTGCGGCGGGGTCGATGGGGCAGTGCAGGCAGCGGTCATCAAAGCTGTCGCCGAGAATGCGAAAATGGGGAGCATTTTCATCAATCGTCCTCCTGATTGCGCGTCATTTTCAGCCGCCCTTCGACGACGCCAAACGCCAGCCTTCCCTCAACCAGATCGAGCGCATCCCGCCCGAACTCCTCAAAGCGCCAGCCTTGCAATATGGTCAGGTCGCTGCGTACGCCTGCGGCCAGCATCTCAATATCGTCGCTGCGCGCGATCAGACGTGCGGCGACGTCGATTTCCTTCGCGCGTATTTTCAGCAATAATTTCAAAAGGTCGGCGACCAGAGCGCCATCCTTGCCCAGCCCCGGCTTGCGCGGCCCGCGATCGGGCATATCCTCGCGCGCCAGCGGCTTGGCGTTGCCCATCGCCTTCATCAGTCGCGCGCCGATATCATTGCTCTTCCATGTCGCGGACAGGCCACGCACCTTGCCCAGATCTTCCTGATGGCGCGGCGGGTGCGACGCGATGTCGGCCAGCGTCTCGTCCTTCACGATGCGCCCGCGCGGAATATTCTTGTCGCGCGCCTCATTCTCGCGCCATGCGGCCAGTGCCTTCAGACGACCGAGCACATCTGCCTTCTTCGTCGAAATGCGGATGCGCTGCCACGCATCCTCAGGCTTGTTCTCGTAATTTTCGGGGTTGGCAATCCGCTCCATCTCATCGTCGAGCCAATCGCCGCGACCGGTCGCGCGCAGTTTGTCCAGCATCTTCGGAAATATCTGGATGAGATGGGTCACATCGCCGATCGCATAGTCGATCTGCCGCTTGTCGAGCGGGCGGCGGCCCCAGTCGGTAAAGCGCGCGCCCTTGTCCAGCGTTACGCCCATCCATGCATCGACCAGATTGCCATAGCCGATCTGCTCGCCCAACCCGAGCGCCATCGCGGCGATCTGCGTATCGAACAGCGGGTGCGGCGTCTTGCCGGTCAGGTTGTAGATGATCTCAAGATCCTGCCCGCCGGCATGGAAGACCTTCAGCACGTCCTCATTATTGACCATCAGGTCGAGCAGCGGCGTCAGGTCGAGGCCCGGCGCCTTCGGGTCGATGGCGGCCGCTTCGTGCTGGTCCGCGATCTGCACCAGGCACAGATCCGCCCAATAGGTGTTCTCGCGCATGAATTCGGTGTCGACCGCCACCCATGGAGAGCGGGCGAGGCGTTCGCACAGGGCTTTGAGTTCGTTGCTGTCGGTAATCAGCGGATGAATTTGCATAAGTTGGTCGATCACATTATGGGCAGGCGCGCTATCGGCGCTTCTATCGAAGTTAAACGGCGGAATAAGCGGCATAGCCAGTTTACATCGGTTTGTCATTTCCAAGAACACACAGGCAAGAAACGACCATCATGCACGCATATCGCTCCCACACCTGCGCACAGCTGCGCTCCTCTCATGTTGGCGAAACCGTTCGG
>CAYGOH010000064.1:0-11905 GCA_964351385.1 uncultured Sphingobium sp.
GCTGTCCCAAGGCGCTGGTCGATAGCGAGCGCATCCTGACCAAGCTGCGGTCGGACGGCTATCAGATGTCGCCGGATTATGCCGGGGCCGACGTGGTGCTCGTCAACACCTGCGGCTTTCTCGACAGCGCGAAGGAAGAGAGCCTTGAGGCGATCGGCGAGGCGATTGCCGAAAACGGTCGCGTCATCGTCACCGGCTGCAGGAGGAATGAGGCGGACGTTATACGCGCCCGTTTCCCCGACGTTTTGGCCGTCACCGGCGCGCATCAATATGAAGATGTCGTCAACGCGGTGCATGAGGCATCGCCGCCCGTGCCCAACGCATTCGTCGATCTGGTGCCTGAGGGCGGGTTGAAGCTGACGCCGCGCCATTACAGTTATCTGAAGATTTCCGAAGGCTGCAACCATCGCTGCGCATTCTGCATCATTCCTTCGCTGCGCGGCGATCTGGTCAGCCGCCGGGTCGATGCAGTGCTGCGCGAAGCGGAAAAGCTGGTGCAGGCGGGCACAAAGGAATTGCTCGTCATCAGCCAGGATACATCGGCTTATGGTGTCGATACCCGGCATGAGGCGCGCATGTGGCATGGGCGCGAGGTGCGGGCGCATATGACCGATCTGGCCGGGGCGCTGGGTGAACTCGGCGTTTGGACGCGGCTCCACTATGTTTACCCCTATCCGCATGTCGATCAGGTCATCCCGCTGATGGCCGAGGGCAAGCTCACGCCCTATCTCGACATCCCGTTCCAGCATGCCTCGCCCACCGTCCTGAAGGCTATGAAGCGCCCGGCGAACGACGCCAAGGTGCTGGAGCGCATCAGGAACTGGCGCGCAATATGCCCGGACATCGCGATCCGGTCGTCCTTCGTCGTCGGCTTTCCCGGCGAAACGGAGGCGGATTTCCAATATCTGCTCGACTGGCTCGACGAGGCGCAGCTTGATCGAGTCGGCGCTTTCCGGTTCGAGCCGGTCGAAGGCGCCGCCGCCAACGCATTGCCCGATGCCGTGCCCGACGCCGTGAAGGAAGAGCGGTACGCGCGTATCATGGAGAAGACTGCCGCCATCTCCGCCGCCAAATTGCAGGCGAAGGTGGGGCGCACCCTTCCCGTTATCATTGATGAGGTCGGTGTGGCCGATGAAGACGGCAGCGTTGGCGCTACCGCGCGATCACAGGCGGATGCGCCCGAAATCGACGGGAATGTCTTCCTGCGCGACGTACAGGCCGCCTACCCTGCGCTGAAACCGGGCGATATCATTGATGTGACGATCGAGGACGCCGATGAGCACGATCTGTATGGCGTGCCCACGCCGTAATCCCTTGGCCTAGTGCGCGGTTTCCCGCGCAACGCGGCATTTTTCATCCACAGCCTTGGCGACATAATCCTGATGCATGATGCTGCCCGCATTGGGCCAGCCTTCGCCGATCAGAGCGCGCTCAACCTCGCGCGCAGCGCCGAAACGACCGCTCGCCGCCAGTTCATAGGCCCGTTCGCGCACCGCGCGGGCCGCTTTGGTTTCGTTGAGATGCATGGCTTCTCTCCTTTTTCATTCGGCATCGCTCATTGATGCCTTTGCCGCATAATGTCTGCCTTTTCAGACCTCCAATCAAGTAAGCAGCACTTACCTAACAAGGCCCCTTTGCGTGCGGCCCGCTTTCGCCTAAGGCTGGCACATGAACGACATTGCAGACCTTCTGAAGGCCGACACCGGCCAGGACGCTATCGCTATCACCCTTGTCGACAAAGGCTGTTTCGAAGGCTGGCTGAAGGAGCAGGGTGAACGCACACGCGCTGCCGTTTTCGCCCAGAAATTTGCCGGAAAAGGCTATGAATACGCGATCTTGCCCGGAGACAAGCCGGAGGCATGGTCGGTCGTAAGCGGCGTAGCCAATGTGGATTCCCTTTCAAGCTGGTGTCTTGCGAAATTGGCCGAGAGCCTGCCGGGCGGCACCTACAGGCTCGCGAAAGGCAATCCCGGCCCTGCCGCCCTTGGGTGGCTCACAGCGCAATATAAGTTTGATCGATATCACACTGATAAAAATGATAAATCATCTGAACCGCGCATACTTCTTTCGCAGGAAGCAGGCCGTATAGAGCCAACGGTGCAATTGGCGCGCGCGACCCATCTGGTGCGCGATCTGGTCAATACGCCAACGGCCGATATGGGGCCTTCCGAGCTTGAGAAAACGGTCGAAACGCTCGCCCGCGCTCACGATGCGACAGTGACGGTCACACATGGCGACACGCTGGAGCAGCATTATCCGATGATTCACGCTGTGGGCCGGGCGGCGGGCCGGAGCCATGCCCCGCGCCTGATCGAGATGAATTGGGGCAACCCCGATCACCCGCGCGTTGCGATTGTTGGCAAGGGTGTGTGCTTCGACAGCGGCGGGCTCGACATCAAGCCAAGCTCGGCCATGCGCCTGATGAAGAAGGATATGGGCGGTGCGGCACACGCGATCGCGCTGGCGCAACTCATCATGGAAAGCCGGCTGCCCATCCGGCTGCACCTGCTGATCCCGGCAGTTGAGAATGCCATTGCGGGCAACGCATTCCGCCCCGGCGACATTCTCTCCACCCGCAACGGGATGACGGTGGAAATCGGCAATACGGATGCTGAGGGACGGCTGGTGCTCGGCGATGCCATCACGAAAGCGGTTGAAGACAACCCCGGCCTGATCCTCGACTTTGCGACCCTGACCGGCGCAGCGCGCGTTGCACTCGGGCCTGAGCTGCCGGCAATTTTTGCCAATGACGACGACCTCGCGCAAAACCTAGTCGAGGCAGGGACCGCGAATGACGATCCGGCGTGGCGCCTGCCGCTTTGGGCAAATTATGAGGATATGCTGAAATCGGACGTCGCCGACATCAACAACGCAGGCGAAGGCGGTTTTGCGGGCGCGATCACTGCCGCACTGTTTTTGCAGAAATTCGTGCCCGGCGGGATCCAGTGGGCACATTTCGATACTTTCGCGTGGCGACAGGCTGCGAAGCCGGGACGGCCCAAGGGCGGAGAAGCACTCGGCCTACGCGCCGCATTCGCCATGCTGGCGGCGCGTTACTCTTGACGCGCGGTTCCATTCATCGCAGGGGCTCCGCATGAATGCCGATCAAGACATGACCGGAAAGCTTGCCGCACAACGCGCCCGTTTCAGCCTGAACGGCCGGTCGGTAAAGCTTGACCGGCGCCTCAACGCCGTGCGCGGCGACCTCGCGGACGTCAACCTAGCCGGGATTTTATTTGCACCCCATTACGCCAAGGCGCAGGCGATGCACTGCATCGCACCTTCGGCCTTCCTGCGCGAAAAGGCCAACGCATCCGCAACCGCCGTATCCCAATTGCTGTTCGGCGAAGATTTCCACGTTCTCGATGTAACCGGGGATTGGGCTTGGGGCTATTGCGACCATGACGATTATGTCGGATATATTGAACGCAATGCGCTGAGCCATGGCGTTGCCGCGCCTACCCACCGGATAACGGCGCGGACAGCACCGGTTTTCGCCAGCACTGACATAAAAGCACCGGTGATCTCCACGCTCTCAGCAGGAGCGAGGGTGCAAGGCACAATCGAGGGCGATTTCCTGGTCACAGAACTTGGATCGCTCCATGCCCGCCATGTCCGGTCGCTAACCGACGACAAACCCGATTGGGTGGCGGGCGCCGAACGCCAGATCGGCCAGCCCTATGTCTGGGGCGGCCGTGGTGCGGGCGGCATCGATTGCTCCGGCCTCGTGCAGCTTGCGCTCGGTCAGGCGGGCGTCCGCGTTCCGCGCGACACCGATCTTCAGCGCGATGCCATCGGATCGCCAATCACGGCGGAGGATGATCTGCAACGCGGCGACCTCGTCTTCTTTCCGGGCCATGTTGGCATCATGATCGATGCCACCAATATGCTGCATGCCAATGCCTTCTGGATGAGCACGATGATCGAGCCGCTCGCCGATGTCATTGCCAGGCTCGAACCGGATCATGAGCAACCGGTGCTGGCGCGGCGACGGATACAGCTATGACACACTCTGTTTTTATCGATGGCGCGGCGGGAACCACTGGCCTTGAAATTCGCGAGCGGCTTGAGGGCCGGAACGAATTTTCGCTGATCCTGCTGGACGACATGCAGCGCAAGGACGCCGCAGCACGCAGGCAGGCGATCAACGACGCCGATGTTGTGATCCTGTGCCTGCCCGACGATGCCGCGCGCGAGGCGGTCTCCCTGATCGACAATGACCGCACCAAGGTCATCGACGCATCGACCGCACACAGGGTGGCCGAAGGCTGGACCTATGGCTTTCCCGAATTGACCGGCCGTGAGCCGGTGGCGCAATCGAAACGGATCAGCAACCCAGGCTGCTACCCGACCGGTTTTCTGGCCTTGGTTGCCCCGTTGGTAAAAGCTGGCCTCGTACCCGCGACCACCGGGCTGACCGTCAACGCTGTTTCGGGCTATTCCGGCGGGGGCAAGGCGATGATTGCCGAGTTTGAAGGCCATGCGGGCCGTCCGGCAGCATGGCGGACATATGGCCTGACGCTGGGACATAAGCACGCGCCGGAGATGACCAGACATGCGGGCCTCGCGGTTACGCCCATCTTCGCGCCTTCGGTTACCGACACGCTCCGCGGGATGATCGTGGAGGTGCCGCTGCATCTCGCCAGCCTGCCCGCCGGCCCGTCGCCCGACGATGTGCGGCGAGCGCTGAAAAACGCCTATAGCGATGCCAAGGTCGTGCGGTACGTGGACAGTTATGACGCCGCCACAATGCCGATTGAACGGTGCGCGGGTACCGATGGGATGGAATTGTTCGTTTTTGCGAGCGCGGACGAATCGCAGGTGCGGCTGGTCGCGGCGCTCGACAATCTGGGCAAGGGTGCGTCAGGCGCGGCAGTGCAGAACCTCAACCTGATCTGCGGCCTCGACGAAGCCGCAGGGCTGATTTTACCGAATTAGTGAACAGTGCTGACCGGCTGTTCGATCGACATAAGCACGATCAGGCGCTCGATTTCACGCCAGCGGCAAAAGTGAATATGGTTTCCCAGATCCCGGCTACGGTCGGCACGCGTGGAGGCTTCATAGCCCGCATTGGAGCCGAATATCTTGATCAGTTCGGACGCTTCTTCAAAACTCTTGCGATCGCCGAGAAATGGAACTTGCATGTAACCCCGCTAACTTTGGCTTCGATCACGGATATGGTTCCAAGTGCCGTGCCAAAAATCGGGATCGGCGCATTGATGCGCTGCACAATGGTATATGCTTGGTTAGGCAAATTTCATTTCGGGACAGGCGTCCCACTGGCGGGACAGAGATTGTCTCGATATGACGCAAATCGATCATGGAACAAGGTGATGAGAAGACGATGACGGGCCCGAACCATTCGAAAAAATCAACGGCTGGCGGTGTTTTTATCGCCCTTTTGACGATTGCCGGTGTCATTGTCGGTGGCTTTATGGGACAACCCACCATCGGTCTGCTGACCGGACTCGTTTTGGGGATAGCCATATCGCTCTGGCTATGGCTGTCGCAACGCGAACGATGACGGCGCGGATGGCAGCCGCATGCTCAAAATCATAAATACAGATATATTACAATAATTTAGGCAGGATATATGAAAAAGCATCTTATCGCGGTTCCGCTCTTTCTGATCCTGTTGGCAGCTGGCATTCTGTTCTATCTGACGCGGCCCGATGTCGCCAAGCTCACCGAAGGCCAGGATGTCGGGAGAGAGCCGGTATTGACCGCCGCCCGAACCCAGTTGATTCCGACGGCATCCGTGGCCGATGCGACAGGCTGGCAAAACGGAGAGGGTCCGACAGCGGCTCCCGGATTATCCGTCGTCCGCTTTGCCGACGGCCTGACGCATCCCCGTTCCATGCTGAAGCTGCCCAATGGCGACATATTGGTCGCCGAAACCAACAAGGCCCCGCCGGAAGGCGGCGGTATCAAGGGCATGGCCATGCGGCATTTCATGGACAAGGCCGGTGCCGGCGTCGCCTCCCCCAACCGCATCATCCTGTTGCGCGATGCAGATGGCGACGGCAAGGCCGAGGTCAAATCAACCTTTATCGAAGGCCTCAATTCGCCTTATGGGATGGCTCTGGTGGGCGACACGCTCTATATTGCCAATACCGATGCGCTGCTGGCCTTTCCGTACAAGGATGGAGACACGCGCATCGCGGCCGAGGGCAAGCCCCTACTATCCCTCCCCCATGCCGCGCCCAACATGCATTGGACCCGCAACCTTGTCGCCAGCGCCGACGGCAAGCTGCTTTACATTGCCATCGGATCGAACAGCAATGTTGCCGAGAACGGTCTGGATACTGAGTCCAATCGGGCCGCGATCATCGAATTCAACCCGCAGACGGGCGACAACAGGATATTCGCCAGCGGCCTGCGCAATCCGGTGGGAATGGCCTGGAACCCTGTGGATGGCTCCTTGTGGACGGTCGTCAATGAACGTGACGAGCTGGGGTCGGATATGGTGCCCGACTATCTGACGCGCGTGGAATTCGGCGGCTTTTACGGCTGGCCGTGGAATTATTGGGGCGGATATGAAGACCGGCGCGTCCAGCCCGGCAGGCCGGAATTACGTGAATATACGCATCGCCCGGACTATGCGCTGGGCAATCATGTCGCCCCGCTGGGCCTCGCTTTTTCGGAAGGCGCAATGCTGGGCGCACCGTTCAAGGGCGGCGCTTTCGTTGGGCTTCATGGTAGCTGGAATCGTGTACCGAAGTCGGGCTACAAGGTGGTCTTCGTGCCGTTCGACGAGATAGGCCGGGCTGGGCCGGGCAAACCAGTTGATGTGCTGACGAGCTTCCTAGGACCTGAGCAGGAAACCGCGCGCGGGCGGCCTGTCGATGTGCTGATAGCCAGCGACGGCGCGCTGTTGGTCAGCGACGATGTCGGCGGTGTGATCTGGCGGGTCAGCAGGAAGCCCTGAGGCTTTTTCCCTCGCGACCGGCCAGCTCCGTTACATATTGCCAGGCGACGCGGCCTGAGCGGCTGCCCCGCTGCGTCGCCCATTGGACGGCATCCGCGCCATCGAACGACAGGCCGTAATGTTCGGCATAGCCCCGAACGATGGCAAGATAGGCGTCCTGGTCGATATTGTGAAAGCCGAGCGAGAGGCCAAAACGATCCGATAGCGCCATTTTGTCGTCCACCACATCGCGTGTGTTGATCGGGTCGTCCTGCTCCGACAGGTATCGGGGCAAGATGTGGCGCCGGTTCGACGTGACATACAACCGCACATTGGCGGGCCGGGCACTAACCCCGCCGTCCAGCAGCGATCGCATCACGCGGGCATCGCTACCCGCGCTGGCGTCGTCGAACCCCAGATCGTCGAGAAACACGACAAACGCCCGCTTGGTATCGCGCAGCACGGCGAACAAACCGGGCAGGCTCTCAATATGGTCCGCTGAGCATTGCATCAGGGCGATATCTGCGGCTTCCCCTTGCAGCTGCCCGACCACGGCAGCGACGCTGGCCGACTTTCCAGTTCCACGCGCGCCCCACAGCAACACATCATGCGCAGGCAACCCTTCGGCATGCCGCCGCGTGTTGTCGAGCAACCTGCCCTTTTGCTCGTCTATACCCGCGAGCAGCGCATAATCTTTCGGCGCAAAGTCCGCGACCGCATGCGCGGTGGAACCATCCCACATATAGGCGGCATGCGCCTCCAGATCGGCATGGGCGGCCTGGGCGGGCGCCATACGTTCCAGTGCGTCGGCAATACGGGCGAGCAGCTTTTCATCCATGGCCGCCGCTCTATCGCGCCGATGATCAGGCGGCAAGCTCCTCGTCGGACAGCGCATAAAGCGCCTCTGCACCATTCTTCGCGCTGGCAGCGAGGCCCAAAGCTTCGGCAACAATCACATCATTATAATAATGCGCGGTGGCCTGCTTCATCTTGAGGAAGGCTGGGTCGCCCTCGCCTTTTTCCAGCAGATCCGCCGCGATCTTGCCCTGACGCGCCAACAGCCAGCCACAAGTGGCCACCGACAACATGGTGAGGAACGGATAGCTGCCGGCCAACTTGTCGTCTATCGATGCGTCGGAGCCCATCCATGCGGCCGTGCTCTCCAGCGCATCCACCAGCTCCATCAGCGCCTTTTCCGCGCCTGCCTCGGCGCGGATGTCCACGAGCAGCCTGGTCAGGACTTCACCGCCCGACATCGCCAGCTTGCGTCCGACCAGATCGGCAGCCTGAATGCCGTTCGTTCCCTCATAGATCGCGGCAATACGAATATCGCGATAATGCTGGGCCGCGCCCGTCTCGTCGATAAAGCCCATGCCGCCATGCACCTGAATATTCAGGGATGACACTTCCGTTCCAATGTCGGTTGCATAGGCCTTCGCCAGTGGCGTCAGCAGTTCAACGCGCTTGGCCGCGGCTTCATCACCAAGATTGGCGCGATCAAGCTGGCCAAACGCATAATAGACAAGCGCGCGCGCGCCTTGGGTCAGCGCGCGAGAACGCAACAGCATGCGGCGGACATCGGGGTGATTGATGATCGTGACCGGCTCGCTGGGATTGCCGCCCGCCCGCGCGGACTGGACTCGCTCTGCAGCGAAGGCGAGCGCCTGCTGCGTGGCGCGCTCCGCCACCTGTACGCCCTGCAACCCGACATTGAGACGCGCATTGTTCATCATGGTGAACATCGCGCGGATGCCGCCAAACTCCGGCCCGATCAGATGTCCGATACAATCGTCATTCTCGCCAAAGGCCAGCACGCAGGTCGGCGAGGCATGAATGCCGAGCTTATGTTCAAGCGCAACCGGCTCAACATCGTTGAATGCGCCGGGCGTACCATCATCGTTCAGCCGGTATTTCGGGACGAGAAACAGCGAAATACCCTTCGTTCCCGCAGGCGCGTCCGGTGTCCGGGCGAGAACGAGGTGCACGATGTTGTCTGTCATGTCGTGATCGCCAAAGGTGATGAATATCTTCGTCCCCTTGATCTTGTAGCTGCCGTCGCCCACCGGTGTCGCGGTCGTGCGCAGCGCACCGACATCAGAACCGGCCTGCGGCTCGGTCAGGTTCATCGTGCCCGTCCACGCGCCTGTCGCCAGATGAGGGAGATAGGCTTGTTGCTGCTCCTCCGAGCCGTGATGGATCAACGACTCAATGGCCCCGACCGTCAACATTGGACAGAGCGAAAAGCCCATATTCGCGCTGCCTAACACTTCCTGCACAACTGTAGCGAGAGAGACAGGCAAGCCCATGCCGCCGAATTCCGCCGGCACAGCGACGCTCCCCCAGCCATTGGCGACGAAAGCCTGATAGGCTTCACCAAAGCCCGGCGGCATGCGGACCTGACCATCCACTATCTTCGGGTGCTGCTGATCTCCGGTGCGGCTTAACGGCAGATATTCCGCCTCCGCGAACCGGCCAGCGCCGTCAACGATCGCCGCAACCGTGTCGGGTTCGGCGGTGGCGAACTTCTCATTGGCAGCCAGCTCCGGCATGCCGACGATATGATCGAGAACGAACAGATGTTCGGTCGTGGGGGCGGTATAGGTCATCCTCAAACTCCCGCATAAACTTATCAGCTTTCGCGCATATGTTTGCCTCGTTATAGCGCTGTCAATGTCAAGAAATCAGCCAGTTTTTGAAACGGAGACCTGCCGTTACGGCATGGCGGCGTTGGACCGTGCAAAAAAAGTCATAAAATCCGGGCAACCGGTCGCAATAGCTACCGAAACCGTTTACGGGCTCGCTGCCAATGCGTGCGATTCGGACGCAGTTGCCGCGATTTATGCGGCCAAGGGGCGACCCAGCTTCAATCCGTTGATCGTGCATGTAGCGGACACCGCCATGGCGCGACGTCTTGCGGAGCTCGACGATTTGGCCCTGAAGCTGACGGAACGATTCTGGCCGGGCCCATTGACGTTGGTAGTCCCCGCCCGGAATGATTCAGGCCTCTCGCCACTGGTGATGGCGGGCCTGCCCACCGTCGCAATACGCTGCCCTGCGCACCGGGCGATGCGCGCGCTGATCGAAACCTGCGACCTGCCGCTGGCCGCACCGTCCGCCAATCGCAGCGGCGCAATCAGCCCGACCAGCGCAGAGCATGTGATGCACAGTCTGTCCGGCCGCATTCCGCTCATATTGGATGATGGTCCGACCGAAAAAGGGCTGGAATCGACGATAGCCGCCCCGACGGGTGATCACATCCGGCTGCTGCGCCCCGGCCCGATTACGGAAGCGATGCTGGAAGACGCGTCGGGTTTGCCTATCGTGCGCGCCGAGGGTGGCGCAATCGAAGCGCCGGGACAGCTGGAAAGCCACTATGCTCCATCAAAGCCGGTGCGTCTCAACGTTTCGGATGCTGGAAATGATGAGTTCCTCATCGGTTTCGGAACGGTCGCAGGCGACCTGAACCTCTCTCAAAACGCGGATCTGGATGAGGCTGCTGCGGGGTTGTTCGCTGCGCTCCATATAGCTGACGCCAGTTCGCGATCCCGTATAGCAATAGCGCCCATTCCCATGGACGGCGTTGGCGAAGCGATAAATGACAGGCTGCGCCGCGCCGCCGCCTGATCCTGTTCAACAGTCGCTGTAACCTGCTTCTTTGCAGGCCTTCCGGGCCTCCTTGCGGTCGCGCTCTTCCTGTTTGCGCATTTCCCGGCCGCGGTTGCGGTCAGCCTCGTCCTGGCTGGTGGTTGCCCAATCCGCCGCCTTGGCTCCGGCTTTGACCGGGGCAGTCGCAACATTAAGCGCTGTTTTCGCCACACATACCGGAAGGGTCAGCGCGACAAGACAAATGGTCAGGCACACCCGCACAGCAATCTCCGACACCTATGATGCCGTCGTCATGGCTGATCATGATTGAGAGAGAATGAACGGCCGCTCCCTATGCGATCAGCCGGGCTGCTTTTGCGAGAGATGCTTTTTCAGCTTTTGAAGCTTGGGCGGGATCACTGCCATGCAATAGGGGTTGCGGCTGCCCATACGAGCCCAATAGTCCTGATGATAGTCCTCTGCCGGATACCATGCCGACAGCGGTTCGATAGTGGTGACAACCGGCGACGCCTGATCCGCCTGGGCGCGCTGCATCGCGCGATGCGCGGCTTCTTCCTGCGCGGCATCATGCGGAAAGATGGCGGAACGGTACTGCGTCCCCACATCATTGCCCTGCCGGTTGAGCGTCGTAGGATCATGCGTCGCGAAGAACACATCCAACAGATCGTCAAAGCCGATAACGGCGGGGTCGAAATGGATCTGGATCGCCTCGGCATGGCCGGTCTGTCCGCTACACACTTCGTCATAGGTTGGGTCGGGCACTGTCCCGCCGATATACCCGCTCTCCACGCTGCTGACGCCCGAAAGCTGCAAAAACACCGCCTCCGTGCACCAGAAACAGCCGCCGGCCAGTGTCGCAATTTCTTCAGCCATGTGTCTTCCCTGCCTCAAACTTCTCCCGCTCCTCGGCAACGAGCTCCTTGCGGGACAATTTACCTACCAGAGTCTTGGGAAGGGAATCGCGAATTTCAACCGCCACCACGCGTTCATGCTTGCCGAGCTGAGGATTGAGCCAGTTCATCAGTTCGTCGCCTGTAATTTCGGCACCCGCCGCCAGCGCTACAAAGGCCTTCGGGCTTTCCCCGCGATAGGCGTCCGGAATGCCGATGACGAGCGCCTCCTTGACCAGTTCGTTACGATAAAGAACTGTTTCTACCTGACTCGGGAATACCTTGAACCCACCGACCGAGATCATGTTCTTCAACCGGTCGACAATGCGGATATAGCCGTCCGCGTCGATAGTCCCGACGTCCCCGGTGCGCACATAGCCGCAGACGAAAACCTCCGCGTCCCCATCGGGTCGCTGCCAATAACCCTGCATTGTCTGCGGCCCCGAAAAGGCGAGCTCCCCAGGCTGCCCCGGTTCGGCATCGCGGTCCAGTTGGAAAGCCA
>CAYGOH010000065.1:0-11735 GCA_964351385.1 uncultured Sphingobium sp.
CGGCTGAAGGGGTGGCGGCCGTAGTGTACGAAGTTCCCTGGCTGGCGGGCGGTCACAACGGGCTGTCCAATGCAGACGACCGGCTGAAGCCCGAAGATCCCTATCCGCGCGTAAAGGCGTTGCGCGATACGATGCGGGAAGGCGGTATTTCCGACGATGTGCCCATTGTGATGGCGGGCGGCGTCTGGTATCTGCGCGACTGGAACGACTGGATCGATAACCCGGAGCTGGGCACGATCGCCTTCCAGTTCGGCACGCGACCGCTGCTGACGAAGGAAAGCCCGATTCCCGATCAGTGGAAGGACAAACTTCCCCATCTCGAAGAGGGTGATGTCCTGCTGCACCGTTTCTCGCCGACCGGATTTTATTCCTCGGCGGTGCGCAACGATTTCCTCAAGAACCTTGAGGCGCGTTCGGAACGGCAGATTGCCTTCAGCATGGAACAGGCGGGCGATCACACGCACCAGCTCGATGTCGGCGTCAAAGGGAAAAACTTCTGGGTGACGCGCACGTGAATGGGCCGGGCTTGGTTTCGACAGCGCCTTGAAAACCCCTGACAACACGCTGATCTTCGTCGGCGACGTTGAAAAGGCGGATATCCGCAAGGATCAGGCCGATTGTATGGGCTGCCTTTCGCAATGCGCCTTTTCAAGCTGGATGGACAGCGAAACCAATTCGACCGGACGCTTGGCCGATCCGCGCAGCTTCTGCATCCAGAAGACATTGCAGGATATCGTGCATGGCGGCGATCCGGACCAGAACCTGATGTTCGCCGGCCACGGTGCCTATCAGTTCAAGCGCGATCCGTTTTATTCGAACGGTTTCGTTCCGACGGTTCAGCAGCTGGTCGATCGCATCCTGACCGGAGACTGATTTCAGGCGATTGATCCTCATCGCAGCGTAAAGTCAGCCCAAATGGGCAGGTGATCGGACGCGCGGCGCGCCGTCGCACTGTGGTGGACGCCGCAATCGATCAGCACGAACGCCGGGCAGTACATGATCCTGTCCAACTGGGCGACGGGCCGTTGCGCGTGAAAGCTGCGGCCGCATGGCGCAAATTCGAAATAGCGCGCGAAATCGGCGAGGCATCCGCGCTCGGCGCTCCATTCGTTCAAATCGCCAGCGAGCAGTGTCGGCATGTGGGCGGCCTGATCATAGGCGTGGAGTATCGCTGCCGCCTGCCTGCGCCGCCATAGACCCGACAGGTCCAGATGCATGCCGAACAGCCGCAGGTCGAACGCGCCATATTCGATCTCTGCCGTTACCGCGCCGCGCGGCTCCAGGCAGGGCAGGTGGAGAATGTTCGACAGCCGGATCGTCGCATCCTTGCGCGCCAATATGGCGTTGCCATGCCAGCCGATACTGTCGGCCTGCACATCGAGCGGCGCGCTCTGATAATCGCTGTGATGTTCGAGCAATTGGTGCGGTATCGCCGAAACGCGCGGGCCGAACCGCCGGTCTGCCTCCTGCAGGATGACGATATCGGCATCAACTTCCGCCAGCACCGCAAGAATACGCTCCGGGCTGCGTCGCCGGTCTGTGCCGATGGCCTTGCGAATATTATAGCTGCAGATGCGGAGTACCGGTGCGATCATATCCGTTCAATGCCGTACCTGCGCCGCAGTTTCCACCGATCACGTCAAACGCATGTGATTTTACTTGATGTTCTTGCTATGTTCTGCATAACGGAGCGATGGCGAAACCCAGGAAGAAATTCGTGTGTCAGCAATGCGGAGGCGCAGCGCCGCGCTGGCAGGGGCAGTGCGATGACTGCGGGGGATGGAACACGCTGGTCGAGGAAGCGGGCGAAACCGTGTTCGCGGCCAAGCATGACCTGCAGGCGGGTGGCCGCTCGATATTGTTGAGCGCGCTCGATAGCGAGGTGGAGCTGCCGGGCCGGGAAACAACCGGCCTTGCCGAGTTCGACAGGGCGCTTGGCGGCGGTCTGGTGGCGGGCAGCGCGACGCTGATCGGCGGCGATCCCGGCATCGGCAAATCGACTTTGCTGTTGCAGGCAGCCGCTGCGATGGCCAGGCGAGGGCTCGGTGTCGCCTATGTGAGTGGCGAGGAGGCCGCCGATCAGGTCCGCTTGCGCGCGCGCAGGCTTGGGCTCGGCGATGCGCCGGTTCAGCTGGCGAGCGCGACCTCTGTGCGCGATATTTTGACGACGCTGGGGCGGGGGAAGGGCGGTGCACCCGATCTCCTCATCATCGATTCGATCCAGACGATGCACAGCGACCTTATCGAAAGCGCGCCGGGCACCGTCAGTCAGGTGCGCGCGTCGGCGCAGGAACTGATCCGCTTCGCCAAGGAACAGGGCACCGCGTTGGTCCTGGTCGGTCATGTCACCAAGGATGGCAGCATCGCCGGACCGCGCGTGCTGGAGCATATGGTCGATACTGTGCTCAGCTTTGAGGGCGAGCGCAGCCACCAATATCGCATATTGCGCGCCATCAAGAACCGCTTTGGCGGCACTGACGAGATCGGCGTGTTCGCCATGGTCGAGCAAGGGCTGGAGGAAATCGCAAACCCGTCCGCCCTGTTCCTGACCGACCGCGATGAAAGCGTCACGGGGGCGACCGTCTTCCCTGCGCTGGAAGGGACGCGGCCTGTCCTGATCGAAATTCAGGCGCTGACCGTTCGCCTTGCCAGCGGGGCAACACCCAGACGCGCGGTGGTCGGCTGGGATGGCGGGCGACTGGCGATGATCCTCGCGGTGCTGGAGGCGCGCTGCGGCCTCAGCTTCGCCAATTGCGAGGTGTATCTCAATATTGCAGGCGGCTACCGTATTTCCGACCCCGCCGCTGACCTCGCCGTCGCCGCTGCGCTGATTTCGGCGCTGACCGAACGCCCCGTGGCCAGCGGATCGGTATTTTTTGGCGAAGTGGCGCTGTCGGGAGAGATCAGGCCGGTTGCCCATTCACCGCTCAGACTGCGGGAGGCGGCAAAGCTGGGCTTTGCAGAGGCCAGTGTGCCCGCCAGCCTGAACGCGGAAGGAACCGGTATGCGATTGAGCGGCTATCGCACGCTCGCGCAATATGTTGACCGGATACTGGGTCGGGGCTAGCGCTAGGCGCCAACGACCATTGCCCGGGGCTCAATTATGACCGCACTCGATATGGCCATGCTTATCCTCACCGGGTTCATGGCCGTCACCGGCTTCATGCGCGGTTTCGTGCAGGAGGTGCTTTCCATCCTCGCATGGATCGTGGCGATCATTGCAGTGCGGCTGTTTCTGGCGCCGGTCACCGACCTTGTCGGCATCTGGATGGGGCCGGGCGGAGCGGCGTCTATCCTCGCATTCGCGGGGCTCTTCGCGGTGACCTTCTTCGTCGGCAAGATGGTCGCGAAATGGGCGGGGCAGCGGACATTGACTTCGGTCATGGGTCCGCTTGACCGCATATTGGGGGCGGGTTTCGGTGCGCTCAAGGCATTGTTGGTGGCGACCATCGCCTTCCTGGCCTTCACGCTGGCGTATAATTTCTTCTTCACGCCCGATGCGGTCCGCCCGCAGTGGATGTCCAACGCCCGCAGCTTCCCGTTGCTCAATGCAAGCGGTGAGGCGCTCAGCCAGATTGTCAGAGAGCGATCCCGTTCGGAATCGTCAGACGGCGAAGAAGAATCTGCCGATGCCGATTAGGCTGACACCGGCAGGCGGCCGGTGAAATCCGATTAATCGTTCTTCATCTGTCGATGATGGCGAATCACCTCATCGATGATGAAGCGCAGGAATTTTTCGGCAAAAACAGGGTCGAGCTGCGCATCCACCGCAAGCTTGCGCAGCCTTTCAATCTGGCGCTCCTCCCGGTCGGGATCGGCGGGGGGAAGCGTGTGTTCGGCCTTGAAGCGTCCGACCGCCTGCGTCACCTTGAACCGCTCGGCAAGCATGAAAACGAGCGCCGCGTCGATATTGTCGATGCTCTGCCGATAATGCTCCAGGGATTCACTCAACGCCCACCTCCTCATGATTGTGCCGCCTTTTCGCCGCTCATACCGGGCATGGCAAGCTATTCCACTTGCCTTTGTGGCTCAGCGCCCTAAATCGACGGGATCATGACGGCAACAATACACCGCATCGGTCGCGAAACCTCACCCTCCCTCGATCCTCTCATGTCCCTCGTCGCGGATGAGATGAACAGCGTCAATGCTGTCATCCTCGACCGGATGCAGTCGCGGATCCCGCTGATACCCGAATTGGCGGGGCACCTGATTGCCGGTGGCGGGAAGCGGATGCGCCCCATGCTGACGCTCGCTTGCGGGCGCTTGCTCGAATATTCGGGCGTTCGTCATCACAAGCTCGCTGCGGCGGTGGAGTTCATTCACACTGCAACGCTTTTGCACGACGACGTTGTCGATGGGTCGGGCATGCGCCGTGGCCGCAAGACGGCGAACGTCATCTGGGGCAATAGCCCCAGTGTGCTGGTCGGTGACTTCCTGTTCAGCCGCTCGTTCGAGCTGATGGTGGAAGACGGCTCGCTCAAGGTGCTGAAAATCCTCTCGAACGCCTCGGCGGTCATTGCCGAGGGCGAAGTCAATCAATTGTCAGCCCAGCGTCGCATCGATACCGACGAAGAGCATTATCTCGACATCATCGGCGCCAAGACGGCGGCGCTGTTCGCCGCCGCCTGCCGGATCGCCGCAGTCGTTGCGGAGCGCGACGATGCACAGGAACAGGCGCTCGATATCTATGGTCGGAACCTGGGTATAGCCTTCCAGCTGGTCGACGATGCGATCGATTATGCATCTGACGGCGCGACAATGGGCAAGGATACGGGCGACGACTTCCGTGACGGCAAAGTCACGCTGCCGGTTATTCTGGCCTATGCGCGGGGTAGCGAGGAAGACAAGACCTTCTGGAAGGCGGCAATCGCCGGGCACCGCACCTCCGATGATGATCTGATGCACGCTACCAAGCTGGTAGAGAGTTCCGGAGCCATCGCGGACACCCTCGCGCGCGCCCGGCATTATGGTCAGCGGGCGATCGATGCGCTCGGCCCCTTTGCCAATGGCAAGGCGAAGGACGCGCTCGTCGAAGCGGTCGAGTTCGCCATCGCGCGGGCCTATTGACGGCGACAGCCGACGCGTAACAGGAAGACGGCATGAGCGCGCTTCCTATTCATGATGTCCTGCCCGACCTTCTGGCCGCGCTGCGAAAGGCAAGCAGCGCGGTGCTCGTCGCGCCTCCGGGGGCAGGCAAGACGACGGCGGTCGCGCCTGCGCTGATCGACGACGAATGGTGCACCGGGCAGGTGCTGTTGCTCTCACCGCGCAGGCTGGCGGCGCGTGCGGCTGCCGAGCGCATGGCCGAACAATTGGGCGAGCGCGTCGGAGGCAAGGTCGGTTACGCGACGCGCATGGACAGTCGCCATGGCCCGGAAACGCGCATACTCGTTCTGACCGAGGGCATATTTCGCAACCGCATACAGGATGATCCTGAGCTGAAGGGCGTGTCGGCCGTGCTGTTCGACGAGGTGCATGAGCGTAGCCTCGACAGCGATTTCGGACTCGCATTGGCACTCGACGTCCAGTCCGCGCTGCGCCCGGACTTGCGCCTGCTCGCCATGTCAGCGACGCTCGACGGTGCCCGCTTCTCGCGCTTGATGGGAGGATGCCCGGTAATCGAGAGTGAAGGGCGCTCCCACCCTCTCGAACTGCGTCACCTCGGCAGGCGCGCCGAACTCCGCATTGAAGACGACATGGCCGCCGCCATTCGCCGTGCCCTTGGTGAAGAACGAGAAGGCGATGTGCTGGCATTCCTCCCCGGCGTCAGCGAAATCAACCGTACCATGGAGCGGTTGACCGGCATTCCTGCCGTTTGCGTCCATCCATTGCACGGGTCGCTCGACCCCGCAGATCAGCGGAGCGCGCTCGCGCCGCCCGCCACCGGCACCCGGAAAGTCATCCTTGCGACAAATATCGCAGAAACCAGCCTCACGGTGCCCGGCGTGCGCATCGTCGTCGACAGCGGCCTCACGCGCCGCGCCCGCTATGACAGGGCGGCGGGCGTCACACGGCTTGTCACCGAAAAGGCCAGTCAGGCGGCGATTACGCAGCGGGCAGGCCGCGCGGCGCGGCAGGGACCGGGTGTCACCTATCGCTTGTGGGAGGAGGGCGCGGCAGGGGGCCTCGCTCCATTCGACCCGCCGGAGATACTGGAAAGCGACCTTTCCTCTTTGCTGCTTGAATGCCTGATCTGGGGCGTCGCCGATCCTGCCGCCCTGTCATGGCTCGATCCGCCTCCCGTCGCAGCGGTTACGGAGGCGCGAAAGCGGCTCGTGGCGCTCGGCGCTCTCGACAACGGGGGATCGATCACGCCGCACGGGCGCGCCATCGCCGGACTGCCGCTCGAACCGCGCATCGCCCATATGCTGCTTGCTGCGCGTGAATTCGGGATCGAGACGACCGCCGCAGAGGTCGCTGTACTGCTCTCGGAGCGCGGGGTAGGCGGAAAATCGGAAGATATTAGCGAACGGTTGCGTCGCTGGCGCGATGAAAAGGGGCAGCGTGCCAAGGCGGGCAGAGCGCTCGCGCGGCGCTGGGCATCGATGGTGGCGGGTGAACGGCAGGACGGCGGCATCGCCGATCAGGTCCATGCACCGGGTCTCTGCCTTGCCTTGGCCTTTCCCGATCGCGTCTCACGGCGACGATCGGGCGACGGCGCGGACTGGATCAGCGCGGGCGGTCGCGGCTTTCGCCTTGACCCTTTGTCGCCACTCGCGCGCGCGGAATGGCTTGCTGTGGGCGAGGTGCAGGGCAGCGCGGCGGGCGCGCGTATCCTCTCCGCCGCGCCGCTCGACCGGACCGATATAGAGCGCTTGTTCGCCGCCCGCATCGCCGAGCGTCGAACGGTCCGCTTCCGCCCTGAGAATGGCAGTGTCGAGGCGTTGCGGGAAACCAGACTGGGCGCCATCGTCCTCGCCAGCGGCAATGATGACGCACCCGACCCGGCGATGATTGAAGAGGCATTGCTGGAGGGCGTTCGCAAAACGGGCCTCGGCAGCCTCCCGTGGAGCAAGAAAGCGCACATGCTCCGCCGTCGTGCGACATTCGCGGGAGAGGAAGCGCTCTCGGATGCGGCATTGTTGGCAGAGATCGACGACTGGCTCCCGCATCTGCTGGAGGGGAAAAGGCGGCTCTCCGATATCGATCCCGCAGCGCTCAGCGCTATGCTCGACGTCCGATTGGGCTGGGACGGGCGCAAACAACTCGACGCGCTCGCGCCCGAAGCATTCACCACGCCGCTGGGAACCGATGTCGCGATAGACTATGAGGCACCGGGCGGACCAGAGATAGAGTTGCGCGTTCAGGCGTTGTTCGGTCTTTCGGAGCATCCGACCATTGGTGTTGATCGCCTGCCGCTTCGCATCAACATGACCTCTCCGGCGGGTCGTCCCATTCAGGCGACCAGCGACCTTCCGGGGTTCTGGGCCGGGAGTTGGACGGACGTTGCCAAGGAAATGCGCGGCCGTTACCCGAAGCACAACTGGCCGGAAGACCCGGCGCGCGCCTCAGCCAGCCTGCGCACGAAAAAGGCGCAGGCGGCAGGCAAATCTTGACGAATCCCGGTCAAATGCGCATGGGGTGGGTCACGCTTCAACAGGGAGTCATCGGGTGAGCGCGCATATCTATCAGATACCGAAAAACGCGATGCAGTCCGGCAAGGCACGCACGCGCCTGTGGGTGCTGGAATATGACCCTGCCGAGGCGAAGAAGCCGGACCCGCTGACCGGTTGGGCCGGGTCGGGCGACATGAAGCAGCAGCTTCGGCTGAACTTTCCGTCGCTGGAGGCCGCCAAAGCCTATGCCGAGCGGGAAGGGGTCGCCTACCATGTCTCGACTCCGGCGCAAAAAAGCCTTAAAATTCAGGCATATGCGGACAATTTCCGGTAAGCGCTCTACCGCGCTTTAAGGTAGTCCGCGCCCAGCGCCACCAACAGCTTTACGTCGATACCCATGCCATCCGCGCGGCGCGCGGCGACATAGTCATGTACGCCTTCCATAGGAACACGGTGCACGACGATATTCTCTCCACCCGTGCCCCCACCGGCATGCACCTGACGCAGGCCGCGAGCGCGAAACAGCGTGAAGCTCTCTGACACGACACCCGGCGAGCTGTAAAACTCTCCTAAATCGTCCATATTTTCAGCATGATAGCCCGTTTCTTCCTCCAGTTCGCGGATGGCTGCGGCACTCGCGTGCTCATTTTCGCTGCCTTCCTCGTCGCCGACCAGACCTGCGGGCAGCTCCAGGCATTTCTTGCCGAGCGGCACGCGATATTGTTCGACCAGAATAAGACATGGGTTTCCCTCTTCGCTCTCATCGATCGCGATGATCACGGCGGCACGGATTCCGCGCGCGCGGGACACATATTCCCAGGGGCCCTGCTTTTTGGCGACGATATATTTTCCCGCCCACATGATCTCGGGCGAAACCTCTTCTGGCATAAAAATTCCTTTAAAGTTCGATCAGTCGGTCCGGCAGCTCATTGGGGTTGCCCGCGCTTTTCGGGAATTGTTCGGCCAGAATATCGCCGATCATTTCAATCGCCTCGACCATCCCGTCGCCCGTCCGCCCATCATGCACTGCCGAGACCAGTGCGGCCATCGCATCGCCCCAGCGTTCGGGCGCGACGCGCGTATTGATTTCCTCGTCTCCGATGATCTCCGCCCGTCGTTCCGCGAGCGAGAGATATATGAGGATGGCCGTCCTTCCAGCGGTTCGACCTTCACCGGCTGCTCGGAACAGCGTGACGGCCCGTCTGCGAACCCTGCGCCATTTGGGCGCGCCGGGCGTCAGGGCCAGGCGCAACGGCATCCATGCAAGCGCGTATCTGACGATCAGAAAACTCAGTATCTGCGCACCGAGCAATAGGGTCAGTTGTATACCCAGCGGCAACGCATGATCCCAATCGCCGAACACCCCGGTTGCGAATTGCGAAAATGCGCCGGGAAAAGCGGCGACCAGCGCCATAAGGACAAGCATCGCCGCCACCGCATAATGCAGGCCCACATCATGATAGGCATCCGATCGTGGAGCGATCACGGTGATGATTTCACCATCGCTGCGCATCTCTGCCGCGCGAACTGCCGCCGTGATCCGCTCATGGTCCGCCGCGCTGATCTGTGTGATTTTCATCTCACCAGCCTCCTGAGGCACCGCCGCCGCCAAAGCTGCCGCCGCCACCCGAAAATCCGCCGCCTCCCGACCAGCCGCCACGTGATGAGCGACCGCCTATCCCTGGCCCCCATAATATGACCGGAGCTGCGCCATAGCGATACCGTTTGCCGCCCCATCTGCGCAGCACCATCGGCAACACAAAAAACATCAGGATGAAGAGTATGAAGAACAGCGCGTTGCCATTGCCGTCATTTTCATTGCGTGCAGCCTCTTTGGCTTGGTTGGCGAGCGCCCGTGCTTCCTCTGGCGGAAGCTGCAACTGCGCGATGATAGCATCGACGCCCGCTTCTATGCCGCCGGGGTAATCATTCGCCTTGAAACGCGGGACGACCTGATTGCGGATGATCCGCCCCGCCAGCGCATCGGGCAATATACCTTCCAAGCCATAGCCGACCTCGATGCGGACCTTTCGTTCGTTAGGCGCAACGATCAACAGCACGCCGTCGTCGCGATCCTTGTCGCCGATGCCCCAATGATCGCCCAGCCGAAAGCCATAGTCGGCAATCTCGTATCCCTGCAGATCGGCCAATGTGACGACCACAACCTGCCGCTGGCTTTGCGTTTCAAGCGCCGCGAGCTTGCCGTCGATCGCCGCCTTTTGCGCCGGATCGAGCAGCTTCGCTTCATCGACCACACGCCCGGTCAGCCTGGGAAATGTCTGCGCGGACGCTCCCTGTGCGGACCACAGGGCGAGGGCAAGCAGAACGGTCTTCAGAAGGTTGCGAAAAAGCACAGGAGCGTCGTCGCTTCTATACTCAGGCGCCGAAATCAACCTGCGGGGCATGCTGCGCGTTCGGGCTGGTCGCCTGATAGGGTGTCATCGGCTTCAGACCCCGGATCATCGCGCCGATCATATCGGGGAACGTCCGCACACGCACATTATAGGCCTGCACTGCCTCATTATATTTGATGATGGCCGTGGCAATCCTGTTTTCGGTCCCCTCAAGCTGCACCTGCAGATCCTGAAAATTCTGATTGAACTTGATGTCCGGGTAACGCTCAACGGTCAGCAACAATCGACCGAGTGATTGGCTGAGCGCACCTTGCGCCGCTGCGAACTGCGCAACCTTTGCAGGATCGTTGAGGTCTTCGGTGCTCACCTGTACCGACGTCGCCCGCGCGCGCGCCTCGATAACTGCGGTCAGCGTTTCCTTCTCCGCTTGCGCCGCGCCCTTTACGGTCGCGACGAGATTAGGAACAAGGTCGGCCCGGCGCTGATACTGCGCCTGAACATCTGCCCAGCGCGCCTTTGCCGCTTCTTCGGCGTTGGGAACACTGTTGATCCCGCATGCCGACAGCATCAGCAGGCAGGCGCCTAGAATGGCGGAGCGGAAAGTCCGGAGGGCCGAGTCTGTCATCGTCTTTTCCTAGATTGGGAGAGAATTGCAGCGAAGCTAGTGGAGCGTTTTACGCAATGCAACAACTGGACAGTGCCCCCGTTCCGTGCGAGATCGCGAGACCTTCGATACAGCGCAAAGGGGGAGAAAGCACAATGTCGATGATTTCCGAATTCAAGGCGTTCGTAATGCGCGGCAATGTGATGGATCTGGCCGTTGCTGTCATCATCGGCGGCGCTTTCGCCAAGATTACCTCCTCCCTGACCGAGGACGTCATCATGCCGGTGGTGGGCTGGCTGTTCGGCGGGGCTGACTTTTCGCAATATTTCGTTCGTCTGGGTGAATTGCCAACAGACTTCGAAGGTGATGCCGCCAGTTATGCCGATCTGAAGGCGGCGGGTGTGGCCATGATCGGATGGGGGCAGTTCCTGACGGTTGTCATCAACTTCGTGATACTCGCATTCATCATCTTCCTGATGATCCGCATGGTCAACCGCATGACCGAGCCGAAAGCGGAGGAGGCGGCACCCGCTGCGCCGCCCGAACCGAGCGAAGAAATCCTGCTGCTGCGCGAGATCAGGGACTCGCTCAAAAAATAGTTTGTCGCGCTTTGTAGGCGTTCTTTGGAACAACTGCAGGCCTGACAAGTTAGTGCCGGTGGAGACGCGCGTCGGAGCGCATTCCGTAACGATGATATCGTCCCCATCGGGGCCAACAGGAGACATATTATGAAACCACTGCTCGCCATTGCGGCCGCAACAGCATTGGTCGGTCTTTCCGCTTGTGATTCCAAGCAGGAAAACGCGATTGAGAACGCTTACGACAATCAAGCCGATGCTCTGGAAAATCAGGCTGACATGCTTGATGAGCAAGCTGACAACATGACGGGCGCAGCAGCTGACGCTATGGAAAACAAGGCGGATGCGCTGGATGACAAGGCCGATGCCGTAGAAGAAGCGGGCGAAGAGGCCGCCGACAAGGTCGACTGAGATCAGTAACTGCATAGCGTGTGCAGTTTGGGCATGGGGGCCAAGTGCTCTCATGCCCTTTTCATATCTGGATTGCCTCCCTATATGAGCCGTGCCGGCTTGCCGGCTATGGCGATAAATGATGCCGTGTAATAGGCGCAGCGGACCCGGGGGCAGTACCCGGCGGCTCCACCATAGATGTTGATGCCACTACAGGCATCAGCCGCTCTGACGGGGCCGAACCAGGATCGAC
>CAYGOH010000066.1:0-5151 GCA_964351385.1 uncultured Sphingobium sp.
TGCAGGGCGGCTTCTGGCATTTCAGATATCCGCTGGCGGACGGCGTGAAACGCGAAGACGGGCTGGATTATATCGAGGTCGCAACGACACGGCCTGAAACCATGCTCGCCGATATGGCGGTCGCGGTGCATCCCGATGATGACCGCTACAAGAGCGTGATCGGCAAAGAGATCCTGCAGCCGTTGACGGGCCGCCGTTTCAGGGTGGTTGCGGACGAACATGCCGACCCGGAGCTGGGTTCGGGTGCTGTGAAGATTACGCCGGGCCATGATTTCAATGACTTTGAAGTCGGCAAGCGCGCAGGGATTGCGGCGGGCGACATGCTCAATATGCTCGATGCCGAAGCGAAGGTCGTGCAGACGGCGGACGGCCTGATCCCCGGCGAATATCTCGGACTTGACCGCTTTGACGCGCGCAAGCGGGTTGTGGAGCGGATGAAGGAAGGCGGTTTCCTGATCCCCCATGTCACGAAGGACAAGGAAGGCAATCCGGTCGAGCATGACGCGGAACCGCGCACGATCCAGACGCCCTATGGCGACCGTGGCGGCGTCGTGATCGAACCGTGGCTGACCGACCAATGGTATGTCGACGCGGCGACGCTGGCGAAACCGGCGATCGAGGCGGTGAAGTCCGGCGCGATCGAGGTCGTGCCGAAGACATGGGAAAAGACCTATTTCAACTGGATGGACAATATCCAGCCCTGGTGCGTCTCCCGCCAGCTCTGGTGGGGACACCGGATACCGGCTTGGTATGCCGATGACGGTAGCGTCTATGTCGCGGAGACTGAAGCTGAAGCGCAGGCGCTTGCTAGTGGACGCACACTTACGCGAGATGACGACGTTCTCGACACATGGTTCTCCTCGGCTTTGTGGCCGTTTGCGACATTGGGCTGGCCCAATCCTCCCCGGAATGGGGAGGTGGCAGCCGATGCGCCAGCATCGGATGACGGAGGGGGGGCTGCTCATGGTGTGTCCTCCGCCGAAAGCCCCCTCCACCACCCTGCGGGTGGTCCCCCTCCCCGTGCCGGGGAGGATTTGTTGGCGAAGCATTATCCCAATGACCTGCTGATTTCCGGGTTCGACATCCTGTTTTTCTGGGATGCGCGCATGGCGATGCAGGGCATCCATTTTATGAAAGAAGTGCCGTGGAAGCGGTTGTATTTGCATGGTCTTGTGCGCGCAGCGGATGGACAGAAAATGTCCAAGTCCAAGGGCAATGTCGTCGACCCGCTCGGCCTGATCGATCAATATGGCGCCGATGCGCTGCGCTTCTTCATGGCGGCGATGGAAAGCCAGGGCCGCGATGTCAAAATGGACGAGAAGCGGGTCGAGGGATATCGCAATTTCGCGACGAAGCTGTGGAACGCGACGCGCTTTGCAATGTCGAACGGCATCACCGCATCGACAACGCTCGCTGCGCCGGACGCGACGCTGGCAGTCAACAAATGGATCATCGGCGAGGTCGTCGAAACGCTTGCCAGCCTCGACAAGGCGATGGCGGAGCTGCGCTTTGATGCCGCCGCCAACGCGATCTATCATTTCGTGTTCGACAGCTATTGCGACTGGTATCTGGAGCTGATCAAGGGCGCGCTCGACGATGAGACCAAGGCCGTTGCGGGCTGGGCGCTCGACCAGATTCTGGTGATGCTGCACCCGTTCATGCCGTTCATCACAGAGGAGCTCTGGCATGGGCTGGGCGAGCGGAACTATGACATCATCGTCGCCAAATGGCCGAAGCCCGGCGTGGCGGTCGATGCGCAGGCGAAGGCGGAGATCGACCTGCTGATCGACATGGTCAGCGCGGTGCGATCGGCGCGGGCGGAAATCGGCGTGTCGCCCGGCGTCAAGCTGGTTGCGCATGTTTCCTCGCCGAGTGAGGCGACTCCGTCGCTTGCCGCGAAATATCCGGCCGCGCTGGAGCGGTTGGGCCGGATTGAAGGGTTTGAATATTCCGCGCCGACGTCGTCTGCCGTGCTTCAGGTCGTGACGAGCGGGGACACGCTGACCTTCTCTCTGGAAGGAGTGATCGACATCGCGGCGGAAAAAGCACGTCTTGCCAAGGCTTTGGAGGCTGTTGCTAAGGAAGCGAAATCGCTCGAAGGTCGGCTGAACAACCCGAACTTCGTTGAGAAGGCGAAGCCCGAAGCGGTCGAAAAGGCGCGGGCGGATCATGCGGAGAAATCGGCTGAAGCGGAACGCCTGCAGGCGGCGCTGTCCCGATTGGGGTAAGCGAGGGCTGGCTCCGTTCGTTAGCGGGGCGCTCCTGCGAAACAGGAGCCTAGTTTGTGTCTTTCTTGCCAACTATCGTCGAACTGGGTTCCTGCTTTCGCAGGAACACGGCGGGGAGGGCGGAGGCTTGCTTCTGCCTTGGCGGTTCATGCCGGAAAATCGGGCTGATCGTGTCGGGCGTAGTCGAGACACGAGGGTATGAACGGTTCTCGACTACGCTCGAACCGAACGGATGGGGGCGTGGCGGGTTCTCGACTACGTTTGAACCGAACGGGTGACGGCGTATCCGGTTTTCGATTGCGCGCGGGTCGAACGGATGGGGCGTATCCGGTTTTCGATCGCGCTCCAACCGAACGGTCGATGCGACGTAACCCGGTTTAGAGCGTCTTGATGATATAGGAGAAGTCGCGACCGCCTTCGCCCGCCGCGTCGAATGCCTCATAGAGTTCCGCCGCGCGGTGACCCATCGGGACGGGTGCGCCTGCGCTTTGCGCGGCCTCCATCGCGAGCGCCTGCGAGCTTCAGGTCCTTCAGCATCAATGCGGTTGCGAAGCCGCCCTGATAGTCATTGTCCGCCGGGCTTTGCGGGCCGATGCCCGGGACCGGGCAATAGCTGGTCATCGACCAGTTCTGGCCGGACGCCTTTGACGAAATGTCGTAAAATATCTGGAGGTCGAGGCCCAGACGCTCGGCCAGCTTGAACGTCTCGCAGGTCGCAATCATCGACGCGCCGAGCAGCATGTTATTGCAGATCTTGGCCGCTTGTCCGCTGCCCGCCGCGCCCGCATGGATGACGGCCTTGCCCATGGCCGACAAAATTGGCTCAGCCTTCGCGAACGCCGCCTTGCTGCCGCCGACCATGAAGGTGAGCGTACCGCCATTGGCCGCCGCAATGCCGCCGGATACAGGCGCATCGACCATCTCATAACCCTTGGCCGCAGCATCGGACGCGACCTTGCGCGCGGTCGCGACGTCAATGGTCGAACAGTCGAGCAGCAGGGCCTCGCCGGGCGCGTGCCCGATCACGTCGGCCTCATAGACAGAAGCGACGATCTTGCCGTTGGGCAGCATCGATACGACGGCATCTACATCCGTGACCGCTTCACGCACGCTGGTGAAGGGCGCGCAGCCATTTTCCTTAGCGCGGTCCAGCGCCTGTTCTGACAGGTCGAACGCATTGACGACATGCCCTGCCTTCACAAGATTTGCAGCCATGCCGCCACCCATATTGCCGAGGCCGATAAAGGCGATTTTCATGAATGTCCTCTCTTGCGATTATGCCGGGGACCAGGCTTCGTCCGCCGAAAGCGGGGCGAAGATGGCGTCAATCAATTCGTTGGTTACACCCTCGGGCGTGGCCGGGTTCCATTTGGGCGCATTATCCTTGTCGATCAGCAGGGCGCGGACGCCCTCGATAAAATCGGGGCGGACAACGATGCGCGATGCGACCGCATATTCCTGTCGCATTTCGTCGGCGAAATCGGCCATGGCGGCGCCCTCGCGCAGCAGGCGGAGCGATACCTTGCCGGTCTGCGGCGATTTGGCGAGCAGATTGGCATGCTGGTCTTTCGCCCAGTCGCTGCCGTCCGCAGCAAGGGCAGAGAGGATATCCTCCAGCGTTTCTGCCGAGAACAGGCGGTCGATCTGCTCCTGCTGTTCGATCAGGCGGGACGGGGGAGGGGTTTCCTCCGCCGCGTCCAGAATGGCCTTGGCTTCGGTAGGATTGGCGAGGATATCATCCTTTACGCCAGCCAGCTTTTCAGCCGGGATGTAATGGGTGGCAAGGCCGACGGCGCGACAATCCGCTCCGTCAATCCGCGCGGCCGACAGCGCCAGGTATTTGCCGATCTGGCCGGGCAGGCGGGAGAGGTACCAGCCGCCGCCGACATCGGGGAAAAGGCCGATTGTCCCTTCCGGCATGGCGAACCGCGTGTTTTCCGTCGCCACGCGATAGGTGCAGGGCTGCGATATGCCCACGCCGCCGCCCATAACGATGCCGTCCATGAAAGCGACTGTGGGTTTGGGATAGGTGAACAGCGTGTGGTTCATGCGATATTCGGAGAGGAAGAAAGCCTGTGCGTCCTTGCCGTCGTGCGCGCCGCTCCTCGCCAGCGCCAGTACGTCGCCGCCCGCGCAGAACCCACGGGAAAGCTTGGGGTCGCCATCCGGTGAGGTTGCGTGATCGATCATGATCAGGTCGACCGTACCGCCGGACTTCCACGCCGCCAGTGCCGCATTGATGGCATCGCACATGCCGGTGTTGAGCGCATGTATGGCCTTTGGCCGGTTCAGCCGGATACGGGCCACACCGCCTTCGACGCTGATCAGTACATCTTCGCTCATTGCCGCAGCATGTCCCTGCCGACGATCATTCGCATCACCTGATTTGTTCCCTCCAATATGGAATGGACGCGCAGATCGCGCCAGATGCGCTCAATCGGATAGTCCATCAGATAGCCATAGCCGCCATGAAGCTGCAGCGCCTTGTCTGCGACGGCGCTGCCCGTGTCGGTGGCGAGGCGCTTTGCCATTGCGGCGAACCGCGTCTTGTCCGGCGCATTTTCCGTAACCTTGACCGCGGCGGCGTACAGCAGCACGCGCGCGGCCTGCAGGTCCGTTTCCATGTCGGCCAGCGTGAACTGCGTGTTCTGGAAGTCCGCAATGGCCTGATTGAACTGCTTGCGATCCTTTGTGTAGCTGATCGCCTCGTCCAGACACCGTTGCGCACCGCCCAACGAGCAGGCGCCGATGTTGAGCCGTCCGCCGTCGAGCCCGGCCATCGCGATGGAAAAACCCTGTCCTTCGCCGCCGACGAGGTTTTCCTTGGGCACCTTGACGTTTTCGAGGATCAGCGCTGCCGTGGGCTGCGAATGCCAGCCCAGCTTGCGTTCCTGCGCGCCAAAGCTGACGCCCTCCATATCCT
>CAYGOH010000066.1:5161-11623 GCA_964351385.1 uncultured Sphingobium sp.
TGACGAGGCAGCTGATGCCCTTGGGCCCGTCAACGCCCGTGCGGACCATCGTAACGTAGAGGTCATTCTCGCCGCCGCCGGAAATGAACTGCTTGGTTCCGGTGACGATATAATGATCACCCGCATCGACGGCTTTGGTCTTGAGCGCAGCGGCATCCGATCCCGATGACGGTTCGGTCAGGCAATAGCTGGCTAGCAGATCGGCCGAAATAAGCTGCGGCAGATATTTCCCCTTCACCGTGTCGCCGCCGAAACGGTCAATCATCCAGGCGGCCATATTGTGGATCGAGATGAAGGCGGAGGTGGAGGGGCAGCCATAGGCCATCGCCTCCATGATCAGCGCGGCTTCCAATCGGCCAAGGCCTATGCCGCCCGATTCCTCGCTGACATAGATGCCACCAAAACCAAGCTCCGCCGCCGCCTTCACCACATCGCGCGGGAAGACGTGCTTTTCGTCCCATTCGGCGGCATGAGGCGTGATCGCATCGGCGGTGAACCGCTGCGCCATATCTTGAATGGCGCGCTGGTCTTCGGTGAGGTCAAATTGGCTCATTTACCTTTTCCATCCGATATATATTCCTGTCATGCTGACGGAAGTCAGCATCCATTAGCAGCAAGCCAGCATGAACCGCCAACCTTGCGTTTATATTCTCAGCAGCCGACGCCATGGAACACTGTATATTGGTGTGACGTCCGATCTGCTGCGGCGCCTTCATGAGCATAGAAGCGGAGCGATGGCCGGATTTACCCGACGCTATAATGTCAAACGGCTTGTTCATTTCGAATCCACCGACAGCATGGAGGGTGCCATCGCCCGGGAAAAGCAGCTGAAGGCCTGGCGCAGAGACTGGAAGATCGCTCTCATCGAAAAACATAATCCGTTCTGGGAGGACAAGGCCATCGACCTTGGTTTCGATCCTCTGCCTGGCGCCAGTGGATCCTGACTTTCGTCAGAATGACTGTATGAAATGTAGCTGACTTTCGTCACCCCATGGTCGGGATGACGAAGGCGTTTCCGCCATCGGGTGAGCCGTCCGGCCAGCGTGCGGTGACGGTTTTTACCTTGGTCCAGAATTTGATGCCTTCCATGCCGTGCTGGTTCGTGTCGCCAAAGGCGGAGCGCTTCCATCCGCCAAATGTATGATAGGCGACCGGAACCGGGATCGGCACGTTGATGCCGACCATGCCGACATTGACGCGCGCGGCGAACTCACGCGCCGCGTGGCCGTTGCGCGTGAAGATGGCGACACCGTTGCCATATTGATGCTGGCTGGGCAGCGCCACGGCGGTTTCGAAATCGGGCGCGCGCACCATCTGGAGCACGGGGCCGAAAATCTCTTCCTTGTAGGACTTCATGTCCGTGGTGACCTGATCGAACAGGGTGGGGCCGATGAAGAAGCCTTCCTCATGCCCCTGAAGCTTGAAGCCGCGTCCGTCGACGACCAGCTCCGCGCCCTCATCGATGCAGGTCTGGATCCAGCCTTCGACCTTTTCCTTGTGCGCCTTGGTCACAACCGGGCCGTAATGCGCTTCGGCGTCGGTCGAAACGCCGACCCGCAGCTTTTCGATGGCCGGGATCAGCTTTTCCTTCAGGCGATCGGCGGTCTCGTCACCGACGGGCACCACCACCGGCAGGGCCATGCAGCGCTCTCCAGCCGAACCGAAGGCGGCGCCAGTCAAGTCATTCACTACCTGATCGAGATCGGCGTCGGGCATGACGATGCCATGGTTCTTCGCGCCGCCCATCGCCTGCACGCGCTTGCCCGCCGCGACGCCGCGGTTGTAGACATAATGCGCGATGTCCGACGATCCGACGAAGCTGACCGCACCGATGGCGGGATGATCGAGGATCGCATCGACCATTTCCTTGTCGCCATGAACGACCTGTAGAATGCCTTCGGGTGCCCCTGCCTCAAGCATCAGTTCGGCCAGACGCACAGGCACGCTCGGGGCGCGCTCGGACGGTTTGACGATGAAGGCGTTGCCGACGGCGATAGCGACGCCGAACATCCACATCGGGATCATGGCCGGAAAATTGAACGGCGTGATGCCAGCGCCGATGCCGATGGGCGTGCGCATCGAATAGACGTCGATGCCGGGGCCGGCGCCGTTCGTATATTCGCCCTTTTGCACATGGGGAATGCCGCAGCAGAACTCTATGACTTCGAGGCCGCGCTGGATGTCGCCCTTGGCGTCGGCGATCACCTTGCCATGTTCGGAGCTGAGCATGTGCGCCAGCTGATCCATGTTCTTTTCGACCAGTTCCTTGAACTTGAACATGACACGCGCGCGGCGTTGCGGGTTGGTCGCTGCCCAGCCGGGCTGCACCTTGAGCGCCGCTGCTACCGCGCGATCGAGCACGGCCTTGTCGCCGAGCGCAACACGTGCCTGAACCGTGCCGTTATTGGGATCGAAGACATCGCCAAAGCGGGTGGCGGGGCCGGCGGCACCACCGACGATCAAATGATCAATATCTCTCATGACGCATCCTCAACAAAGGGGAACAGGAATTTTGCCGGAGGGTACAGAGGGCCCCGAATTATTCAACGGGTAGACTCGCAATCATAACCTGCATAAATGCAGGTATATGAACTGGGATGGCCTGCAAATTTTCCTGAACGTTGCGCGCCACGGCAATCTGGTGCGCGCGGCGCGCGCGCTGAAGGTGGACCCCACCACCGTCAGCAGGAGAATATCCGCTCTGGAGGCGCAATTGCAGCAGACCTTGTTCGAGCGGACCGCCGAGGGATTTGCGCTCACGGCCTATGGGAGCGCGTTGCTGCCGCATGCTGAGGATATGGAGCTGGCGTTCAGCCGGATCGAATGCGTCAGCAGCGATTCAAGGAATCTCACCGGTCAACTTCGCGTTAGCGTGTCGGAAGGGTTCGGCACGCATTTCATCGCACCGCGCCTCAGGGATTTCACCACCGCACATCCACAGCTTGAAATCGACCTGGTTGCATCGAGCGGCTTCCTCAACCCCTCCCGGCGAGAGGCCGATCTTGCGATATTGCTGACACGGCCGAGGCGGGGGCTCCTCAAGGTGCGCAAGCTGACCGATTACAGTCTGGCCCTCTATGCGCCAAAGGAGCGCCAGGATTGGCAGGAAGCGGGGCGCCCGCAGAATCTGCGGCAAGGCGATATTCCCATTGTCGGTTATATTCCGGATTTTATTTATGCGCCCGAACTGCGCTATCTTGATGAGATCGAAAGCGGGCTTGAGGCGTCAATCCGCTGCTCCAGCATCAATGCGCAGCGAGAGATGATCGCGGGCGGGGCCGGTATTGGCGTCCTACCTTGCTTCATGGCGGATCAGGACACGCGGTTGGCGCGGATTTCGCCAGACAAGACGATCCTGCGCAGTTTCTGGCTGGCCATGCACAAGGATGTCGCCAGTCAACCGCGCGTGCGCGCATTTATCGGATGGCTTTCGCAGCAGGTTGCCCGTGGTACAGATGTCCTGTGGCAAAGCGGATCATCTCATTCCGAAGGCGCTTGAATTATCCTGCCCGCTGGGCCAGCACAGTCAGTATATTCTGCCGCCGCAAGGCGTACTGAGAAGACTGTCATATTGAGGAGATGCTTTCGTTGACCCTGCCAGCCATCCTACAGCGGCTCCGCTTGCCGGTAATAGCCTCGCCGATGTTCATCATATCGAACCCGACGCTGGTGATAGAACAGTGCAAGGCGGGCGTTGTCGGATCATTTCCCGCGCTCAATGCGCGCCCTGTTTCGCTGCTGGATGAATGGCTCCATCAAATCAGTGAGGAACTGGCGGTGTGGGACCGCGACAACCCTGACAGGCCCGCCGCGCCGTTCGCGGTCAACCAAATCGTGCATCGCTCCAACGGTCGCCTTGAGCAGGATATGGAGCTTTGCGCGAAGCATAAGGTGCCTATCGTCATAACTTCGCTTGGCGCGCGGGCAGATGTGAATGACGCCGTGCACGACTGGGGTGGAATCACGCTCCATGATGTCATCAACGACATGTTCGCGCACAAGGCGATTGAGAAAGGCGCCGACGGGCTGATTGCCGTCGCGGCAGGGGCGGGCGGCCATGCCAGCACGTTGTCTCCCTTTGCCCTGATACAGGAAATCCGGAAATGGTTCGAAGGGCCTTTGATACTGTCCGGGTCTATCGCCAATGGCCGGTCGGTTCTGGCCGCACAGGCGATGGGGGCCGATCTCGCCTATATCGGTTCGATGTTCATCGCGACGCAGGAAGCCAATGCAGTGCAGGCCTACAAGCAGATGATCGTCGACAGCGCAGCGGAGGACATTGTCTACACCAACCTCTTTACCGGCGTTCACGGCAACTATCTGGCGCCGTCCATCGTCAACGCCGGAATGGATCCGACCAACCTGCCGGAAAGCGACCCCAGCGCGATGAACTTCGGCTCTGGCGGAGAGTCGAGCTCCAAGGCATGGCGTGACATATGGGGGTGCGGTCAGGGGATAGGCGCGGTCGAGGATATTCGACCGGCGCGCGAGGTGATCGAACGGCTGGCAGAGGAATATAAAGCGGCGAAGGCGTCGATGGATTCACGGTTCGTGAAATAGGCCGCGAGTAGGGCGGGTACTGCTGCCCTTCTGCAGTAATAGGCTTGCGTTACCCTGAGGCTCTCTGAGGCGGAAGGTCGATATGCGCCGTCGTTTTCGGGAGTTTGCGGACATTGTCCGCCCGCTGGTCCTTGGGGTCGCGCAGCTTGATGCGGCGCTCCAGCTTGAACCTTCCCACGATCCGGCTCAGCCGCCTGGCCTCTTCCGACAATGACCGGCTGGCGGCGTTTGACTCTTCGACCATCGCGGCATTCTGCTGAGTGGATACCTCGATATTCTGGATTTCGTCGCTGATCTGCTGAAGGTTTTCGGCCTGACTGCTTGCGTTGCCTGTGATCTCGCTCGTTTCACCGGCAGCGTCGGACAGGCGCCGGATGATATGTTCCAGCGCGGATTTTGTCTGGCGAACGAGTTCCGCGCCCTCGGCGACGTCAGCACCGGACTTACCGATCAGCGTCTTGATGTCCTTCGCGGATTCGGTTGTCCGGTGCGCCAGCGCACGGACTTCATTGGCCACCACTGCAAAACCTTTGCCGGCATCGCCTGCTCTTGCCGCCTCTACCCCGGCATTGAGCGCGAGCAGGTTGGTCTGGAACGCGATCGCTTCGATCACCTCGGTGATGTGGCCGATTTCCGGTGACGACACTTCGATTTTGTCCATGGCGACGATATCGCTTTCCACGATCGCCCCGCTCGAACCGGCTTCCGAGTTAACCGCGGAAATCGAGTCATTGACGCGCTTCACGCTTTCGACCGTGGTTTGAATGCCAATGTTGACTTCACGCATCACCTCAGCCGTGCGCGTGATGCCCGATGCCGAGCGTTCGGTCCTGCTGGCAAGATCATTTGCTGCCGAACTGATCTCATTGGATCCCGTATCGATATTTTCCGCAGCGTCCGCCATCTCCGTCAAGATGCTGCTCAACTCGAACCGCATGTCGTGAAAATCCTGGGCGATGGATTTGAAGCTGTCCGGCAGTTCGTCCAGCTGTGCCTGGAGATCGCCATTTTTCAGAGACCGTAATGCGGTGCCAAGGCTTTCGATTATGGCTTGCCTGGCCTGCTCCTGCTCGCGAAAATAAGAGGACAGCGCGGCCTCCATGTCCAGCAATGCCACCTTCACAAGGGTGCTGAGGCTATGACCAAGTTTCTTGCCGTTGAGGCGATTGTGCAATCCTGACGTCAGTGATTGTTCAATCAGCTCTCCCAGGACCAGCGCATAACCGCCCACATAATATGAGGGGGTCAGTCCGATTTTCGAATGGACCTTTCCAACGGTCTCGGATCGCTTGACCTGATCATCGTCAAAATCGCCGGAAAACAGCTTTTGCCAATGCGAAAACTGAGCATCCGCAGCCCGTTCGCGAATTTCAGGGCTAGGCAGCAATTTTGATGTATCGCTGTCCTGCCGGATCTTTTTATAGAGCTTGTCGAGTGCGCCGCGCCCATGTTTCGTAATTATCGAACGGATGGCAGGAAATGTTTTGTAGCTCTTTTCGTCCAAACTCACGAAGTCTTTGCAAATGAAGGAAGGCGGCTGTGCGGTCATGACATTTTATCTCGATTAATGTTCCGTCGGAAATAGCCGCTGAATGGTGAACAATTTTTTAATGATGAGTGTAATAAATTATTATTTTTCAACGCATTATAGATGGAGAATTTACGTTGGAATCTCATTTCAGAGGCTGCCGCCCCGGCTGCAGCGCGACTTTTGCCGTCTGTCCGATTGCTTGATCCGCAAGCTTCCTTTGGCGATGAAAATATGTCATAATTAACGGAGTTCAGCCGTTTTCAGGCGCTATGGCGTATGATGGCGAAGAGCCGGATTATGATTCTCGCTGTGTCAAAAACCATCCTAAAACCGGCCTAAAAATTCCGAATGTTTTATGGCTGACATGCGAG
>CAYGOH010000067.1:0-4745 GCA_964351385.1 uncultured Sphingobium sp.
CTTTTTGACGATGTCATGATAATCGCGCCCCTGCGCATAGACAGAAATGCGGCCCAGGTCCGGGCGCTCGGCCAGCGTCATCGGGTCGATACCCGGCGCATAGCTCATGCCGAGCATGATGACCGAGCGCACCTGCGTCCATAGCGCGGTAGGGCTGGCGCGCTGCTCCGCGCGGTCCGCCATCCACAGCATGTCGCCATGCGCGCCGTCCGCCAGCCAAGCGCGCAGCCGCGCACCGGCTTGCGGCGCGGCATCGGCGTCGCAAATGCCGCAGGCGACGAAGCCAAGCTCTACCGCCTTTTCCTTCAGGCGTTGTTCAAATCCGGGTGTTACCATAAGCGCCCTCCGTTCGTACTACCGATGAGGAAGGACGCAATGAAGATTTCAGGCATGATTTCACGCAGAAAGATGTTGGGCGGCGGTGCGGCGCTGATGGCGGGCGGCGTGGCGGCATCGCTGCTGCCGTTCGACACGCCAGCCGATGCGAAGGCGTTTCCGCTCACGCTGACCGACGCGCAATGGCGCAAGCGGCTGACGCCCGGCCAATATGCGGTGCTGCGCCAGGCGGCGACCGAGCGCCCCTATACCAGCCCGCTCAACAAGGAACATCGCAATGGGCTGTTCGTGTGCGCGGGGTGCGAACAGAAGCTGTTTTCGTCGGCCACCAAATATGACAGCGGCACCGGCTGGCCGAGTTTCTGGAAGCCTTTGCCGGGCGGGGTGGGGACCGACACCGACTATAAGCTGGGCTATCCGCGCACCGAGGTCCACCGCGCGCGCTGTGGCGGGCATCTGGGCCATGTGTTCGATGACGGGCCGAAGCCCACCGGCAAACGCTATTGCATGAATGGCGTGGCGATGCGGTTTATTGCGGCTTAGGGAGGGGTGGGTAAAGTCTGGTCCAGATGGAGGGCGATCAGGCGATGGTGAAGACTGGTCGAACGGTAAAGAAGTTGCGGGGAGCGGATCTTTCCCTATCCACCGAAATCCAGCGAGATCAGTTTTGAAATGAGGTCATCGTCGAGGTTCATTACTGCTTCCGCGACCCGGTGATGGCCTTTCGCGACTGCCATCGCGGAAAGTGCAGAAAGTGTAGTCGGTTCGTCCCATTCAGCGTGCCGGTGGACAGCCACACAATCCGCTAAGCCCGCAATCGCCAATTGATAGGCACCGGCAATGTCCGACGGAACTTCAGGGCCTCGACTGTTGACCCGCGCAATTTCAATAGCGGCAGGCAACTGGAAAAATGAGAAATCAAAGGGGTCGGGAGCGGCGAAGGCAATCTTCACAATATGAGGTACAGCGGCGTAGGACGCATCGAACACGTCGTCCTGATGGTACAAACTCGACCAGAGCGTGAACCATGGTTCGCTATCATGATTGGCCTTGGGCGCTGTCTCCTGAGACAATTGCGCGAGCAGGCCAGGAATATCAGAGGCGCTGCCGTAGGCGTGGGTCAGAGTTGTCCAGCGAGGGTCGTCGAGCGCGAGCATACGGCATTTTTAGACTAGCACTTCGATGTCCGCAATGTGGTGGGAAGCTGCCGTCCGAGCCTACATCATTCGCCGTCTTTTGAACCGAATGCCGCACGCCACTTAGCAACGTTCTCGGCAGTCGACTTGAGGATGAAGGCGTTCAACGGATAGGCTGCTGCCAAAGCGAGAATCAAGTTGACCACAGGTACCTCCGCCTCTGCGGCATAGTTGATTGCAGCAGTTCCAGCGCAGACTAGCAGCCACACAGGGGCGGCCAGCTTCAAGGCTTTACTCCATCTCATGTCACAATACTGGCTCACCTAGAGGAAGTCCGCAATGTTGTCGCTTCCGGAAAGGCAACTTTCCGAACGAATTGGCAGTAACCTGCCGCTCTTGCCTCGTTGGAACTTGTCCCCGCCGCCTAGCGGACTATCCGGTAGAGTTGCATGTCGGACAGGCCTTGCACCGGCACGGGTTGCAGCCAGCTTGGCACATGGCCGGCGCGGACTTGGGCGGCGAGGCCGTCGGGCGCGATCCGGTCGTATCGCTTGATTTCGTTGAGGCCGGGGCAGGTCAGATAATAATGCGCGCTGGTCGCGATGATGATGCGACGCGCCTCGTCGGGCTTGGCGATGCTGGCGCGCATGACGGTTCCGATCCCGGCGACATTGCGGTGGTGCGCGGTTGCAATGACGCTGTGGCCGGTGCGTTGCAGGATCGCCGGGCCGAGGTCGATCGGCGCGAAGATGGTCGTGTTGGGCAGGCGCGACAGGCTGCCGATCTGCGCGGCATCATAGCAACGCGGCTTTTCGGTCGCGGGCGGCGGCGTCTTGCCGGTCATCGCGGTGGCGGCGCTGCTGGCGCTGAGCGCGAGACCGGCGGGCGCCAGCACGCAGAGCGACACGGTCGCGATGACGCGCGCGGGCATGGTCGAAAGGGCGGCGATGCGCGGGTAGATGCGGGCGATGATCCAGCCATTGCCGATCAATGCAAACAGGTGCGCGGTGGACATCGCGCGCAGCACCATCAGCGAGATGAGAAAACTGCCGAGTGCGAGCAGGAGAATCGACGCCCATTGCAGGCGGCGCGAGGGGTCTTTTTCATGGACGGTCGCGGCGATAAGGCCCAGCAATCCGACCAGCGAGGGCACGATGATGATGGCAGCGGTCGATGCGTCCTGACGCCAGAAGGGCTGCCCCTCCATGACGCCCAGATACCAGTATTTGTAGACGATGGGGTCGAGCGTCTGGAACGGCCCGGCAAGGCATTGCGGGCTCGATGCGACGAACAGCGCGGCTGCGCCGAGGCCGGCGAGCGCCAGAGGGGACACGCGGCGCAGCATGGTGGCGTTACCCACGATCCGCTTGCCCAGCAGCAGGGCGGGGAACAGCAGCATCAGCGGCACGAGATAGGGCGGCGACATTGAATCGCAATGGGGCGCGAGGCTCGCTTCCCAGCCATGGGTTGCAAACAGCAGGATGGCCGAGCCGACCGACAGGGTGGCGACGTAGCGGATGAGCCGGTCCCACTCGCTCGCTTGCACGGCATAGCGCAGCGCCAGCACCGCGCCCGCGATGACGGCAAAGGGCAGGCCTTCGCCCGATATGTGCAGCCAGAACGCCGTGGCGAGACCCGCCAGCCAGCCGCCTCGTTTTGCATCGGGCGCAATGATGCCGCCCAGCATGCCGACCGCGGTGGCGATCTGCCAGCCATGATGGTCGATCCGCAGCGGGGCGAGCTGGATCAGGATGGGGAAGGATGTCGCGAGCAGCGCGACCGTCAAAAGCGCGCGGTGCGCGCCGAGAAACTCTTTCATCGCCGCGAACATGCCGAAGCATATGAAGCCGAGCGTCATGATCGGCACGGTGATGCAGGCGATGATCTCGGCGAGCGCTTGGCCCAGCAGCGGGCGCAGCGTCACGATGATCCCTGCTATCGGCAAATCGAGCAGGCGCGACCAGTGCATCGGTCCGCCCGCTGGCGGGCTGACGCGGTGCTGGCTGACGTCGAACCAGCTTTGCCCGGAGATGAAGTCGCGCACCTGTACCAGCCGCATCGCATCGTCGGGATCGCGGAAATCGAGATTGGCGAAGCTGCCCCAATACCAGAACATCCATACGATGATGCATTCGAGCCAGAGCGCGCCGACCAGCCAGCGCGCATTATTGCCGCGCTCTATCCACGGGGTGCCCGGCGCGTCCTGCACCGTGATCGCCGTCGCGGCGGCGAAGTCTTCAGCAAAAAGGGGTTTGTTCACGCAAAGACGACTTTCCGGCGCAGCAGGTAGGTCGCCTGAAAGCTGACGCCGCAGGCGATCAGCTTGGCGATGCGCGGGTCGAGCCCGGTCGTATCCGACATGCCCACGATCAGCGTCGTCAATGCCAGACCGACGAGCGTCGATGCGACGAACAGCGCCTTTTGTTTGCGCCGTTGCGCGGCGAAAGGCCGGACAAATTCACGGAAGACAAGGCGCGACGATATCATCCAGTGGACGATGAGGCCCGCGCAATATCCGGTGACAGCTGCGGCCACGGGGTCCGCATCAATGTGCATCATCGTGAAAAACAGGCTCAGGTCGGCGGCGAGAGCCGCTCCGCTGGCCATGATGTAGCGAGCGTAAGTGATCCGCCAGACAAAATGGGCTGTCCGGGCGATCATGACCGTCAGGCCACCTTGCGGCCTTTGCCGGCATCGGACTCGCCATCGCTTATCCGTGTCGGCACGTCGCGTGTGCTGTTGAGGGCAGCGCGTTCGCCGGAGGTCAGGGCGCTGTCGCTGACTTCGCCTTCGTCGCCCGCCTCATGATATTCGGCGTCTTCGTTGACCTGCCAGATGTCGTAGACCCGCTCACCCGCTTCGATATTGCGGGCGGTCAGCATCGCCGTCATCATCGCGTGATCCTGATTGTTATAGCGGTGCATGCCGTTGCGGCCGACCATGTGGAGCGTGGGATATTTGTCCTCCAGCTCCTTGCGCATCGCCGCGACATTGTCGGCATATTCGTCATCATAGACGGGATAGGCCTTTTCCTGCCGCACGACGGCGCCGCCGACGACATCCTCGGGCTTGCACAGGCCGAGGATCGCCATTTCCTTCTTCGCCAGCTCGATCAGATCGGCGTCGGGCGACGACCAGAGATTGTCGCCTTCGAAGCAGAAATATTCGAGGCCCACGCAGGCGATATTCTCGTCCGGCACCATTTCGGGCGACCAGCTGCGGAAATTCTGAACGCGGCCGACCAGCACCTTGCTGTCGTGGATGTAGATCCAG
>CAYGOH010000067.1:4755-5085 GCA_964351385.1 uncultured Sphingobium sp.
ACCGATCCTCGGACCCGACCATCAGCGCGACGGTCAGGAAGTCGCGATAGCTGAGCCTTTCGGCCTCGACGATGGTCTGTGGTTTCGGCTCAAGCCGCTGGGCCAGTTCGCGCATCGGCGCGGAGCTGATCACATGATCGGCGGTGATCGTCACCGTTTCGCCAGCGCCGGTTTTCGATACCACTGTCCATTTGCCGGTCGCGGGATCCTGACTGAAGCTTTCGAGCGCATGATCCATCAGGACCTGATTGCCGTAGCCGCGCACATGATCGCGCGCCGCTTCCCACATCATGCCGGGGCCAAGGCGCGGATAGCGGAAGGTTTCGAGCA
>CAYGOH010000067.1:5095-11546 GCA_964351385.1 uncultured Sphingobium sp.
GTCGCCATGCCGTCATTGGGCTTCTTGTTGAGGCCCAGGCTGCGCTTCAAGCCGTCGGTCACCGCGCCCCAGAGCGACAGCCCCTTGATGCGTTGCGCCGCCCAGTCCGCCGACATTTCGTCGCACGGCATGCCCCATACCTTTTCGGTATAGGTCTTGAAGAAGATCGAAAACAGTTTGTGGCCGAACTGGTTGACGACCCAGTCCTGAAAGCTGCGGACGTTGCGGTTCGGGAAAGCCTTCGCCTTGGCATAGCTCATCATGCACAGGGTCGAGCGAAAAATGCCGAGGTTCCACAGCGCCTCAAACGCGCGCAGCGGGTAGCTGTAGAACTTGCCCTCATAATAGATGCGGCTCATGCGCGGGCGCTGAATGAAATCATCGGGGAGAATTTCATTCCACAGGTCGACGACTTCTTTGGATTTCGAAAAGAAGCGGTGTCCGCCAATGTCAAAGCGGAAGCCTTCATGCTCCACCGTGCGGCTGATCCCGCCGACATAATGCGGGTCTTTTTCGATGACGGTGACCTTGTGGCCGCTCTTCGAAAGAAGATAGGCAGAGGTCAGGCCGGCCGGGCCAGCGCCGATGATGGCTATTTCAGTGCTATGGTCGCTCAGCGACATGTAAATTCCCCCGGTGGCGGTACCTTGAATTCGGCATGCAACATATTGGCTAAAGAAACATTAATATGACTATGAATGGAATATGCTAAATTTTATCGAAAAAGCCGTTGTTATACTATGACGCGTTGCAATAATAGGCTTGCTTGCCTCGCTCGCAAGCCCGATCTAATATGCGATATACAAAGGTCGCGATCGACGGAGGAAAAATGAGCAGAATAGTTGTGATTATCGTGGCTGCGGCGACGCTGACGCTGGCTGCCTGCAATACTGTGAAAGGTGTGGGCCGGGATATTGAATCTGTCGGTCGTGCCGGCGAGGAAGCCATGCACTGATTGAAACGCCCTGCGCCGTGTGGCGCGGTGTCGGACAGAAAATAGGGCGAACGACATGATGTCGCTCGCCCTTTCTTATGCCGGTATCATTTGGATCAGCGGCAGCTTACGTCGCCGCGATCGATCGCACGGCCCAGCAGCGCGCCTGCGCCCGCACCGAGTATCGTCGCAACCGTGCTAGAATCGCCGCGACCGATCTGGTTGCCCAGCAAGCCACCAACCGCCGCACCGACGATCAGGCCGGTCGTGCCGTCCGAACGGCGACAATAATAACGGTCGTTTGAGCCGCGATAGATGCGCGTCGCGCGCGTCACGCGGATGGGATCATAGCCCGAGCGATAATAGCGGTTGGCGTAATAGCCGCTATAGCGCGGGTCGGGGCGGTTATAATCGTAGCGATAGACGACGCGGGTATCGCGACGGTCATAGTGGCGACCATAGTTTCGATCGCGGTCGCCATGTTTCCAGTGGCCGTTGCCCTTGCCCTTGCCCTTGCCCTTCCAATGGCCCTTTCCGCGTTCCTGCGCATGGCGCGGCGGATCGGCAAAGGCCGGCGCAGCGGTCATCGACAGGGCTGTCGCACCCAGCGCAATTGCGCCGATACTGTGGGTCAGAAGCTTGTTCATTGTTCCACCTCCTTATTCCGAAGTGGGGAGTAAACGCCCCGGTCGGCGGCAATGTTGCATGAATGCAAAACTACATCCCGTTCATCGGGGAGTCGGGATCGGGGCAGGGGGCAGACGCGACCGGTCCATTATCAAAAGGCAATCAGCTTCCTATATCGGTATAAACCACTCTACGGGACAGGAGTTTCCCATGACAGACGTTCACACGCAAAGCCGCCTCGATATTCGTCCGTTTGCCAGCCTCGGCCATGCCGATCATGGCTGGCTCAATGCGCGGCATCATTTCTCGTTCGCCGATTATCATGATCATGGCCGCATGAACTGGGGCACGCTGCGCGTATGGAATGACGATGCCATTGCGGCCGGCACCGGTTTCCCGCCGCACCCCCATGCCGACATGGAAATCATCACCTATGTGCGCGCGGGCGCGATCACGCACAGGGACAGCCTGGGCAATGAAGGCCGGACAGTCGCTGGCGATGTGCAGGTGATGAGTGCGGGAACAGGCATCCGCCATTCCGAATATAATCGAGAGGACGAAGAACCCCGCCTGTTCCAGATATGGCTCATCACCGACACGCGCGGTGGCGAACCGGGTTGGGGGGCGCGACAATTCCCCAAGCAAGCGGGCGGGGGCTGGACTGTGTTCGCAAGCGGGATGGACGGCGACGAGAATGCGCTTCCCATTCGTGCATCCGCACGTGTTCTGGGCGCGCGCCTCTCCCAAGGCGAAAGCATCGATTACAGCGTGGGCGAGGGGCGCCATGCTTATCTTGTGCCCGCATCCGGCAGCATCGAGATGGATGGCGAGCGGATCGATGCGCGCGACGGCGTCGCCTTTCGCGGCGGCGAGTATCGCATCACAGCGCTGGACGATGCAGAGCTGATATTGGTGGATAGTTTGTAGGAGCGCCCTACAACCACTTCCATTTTCGGAAGAGCCAGATCTGGATCACCAGCAGGACGACCAGCGCGCCCACGGTGATCCAGAAGGCGTCGCCCGATTGCACCCCCGGCATACCGCCGACATTGATGCCGAGCAGCCCGGTGACGAAGCTTAGCGGCAGGAAGATCGCCGCGACGATCGACAGCATATACATGGTGTGACCGGACCGGGCGGCGGCGCGGCTGTCCAGCTCATCCTGCAACACGATGACGCTTTCCTTGGATACGTCGATATCCTCCAGATAGCGGTGCAGCCGGTCGATGGTTTCGCGAATGTCGGTGCGGTTGCGCGCCGATATCCAGTCCGGCGCGTCGCGGCCGATCTGCACCAGCGCCTCATGCTGGGGTGACATATAACGTTTCAGGCGCAGGCAATCGCGCCGAATATGGCCGATATGGTCAAGGATCTGAGCGCTGTTGCCGCCATAGGCGTTCGCTTCGAGCGCGTCGATTTCCTCATTTGTGGCGATGATCGACAGGTTGATCTTCGTGACGAGCTGATCGATCAGCTCGACGAAGAGGTCGCCCGCATTGCACGGGCCGATACCATCCTCCAGCGTCGTCAGCACGTCGCGGGGCGTCTGCAACCGGCGGCGGCGCAGGGTGACGACCCGCTCGCCATCGCCCCATATCTGCAGCGCGATCATGTCCTCCATGTCCTGCCCGGCGTTGAGGTTGATACCTCGCAGGATCGCGACCAGCGTATCGTCCTCGCGAAAGGCGCGGGGGCGGGTTTCGTGGCTGACCAGTACGTCGGCGGTCGCGTCGCTGAGCGCCAGCCCTTCATGCAGCCATGCGCCGACCGCAGGCACGCGCCGGTCGAGATGCAGCCAGAGCGTTTCGGCGGAACCGGCCGCACGCCGCCAGTTTCGCGCTTCTTCCCAGTCGATTTTGCGCGCGCCGCCGTGTCCGTCGAGCAGCCGCGCGAAGATCACGCCATGGGTCGGGTCTTCGCCATCTTCATGGATCTGCGGAACCGGTGCGGGGGCAGGAGCGTCCATGGCATGCAGCGTAGTTCAGCGCGGCACCGGAGGCAATCGGTGATCGGGCGTGGATCGGGCGCAGACCGGGTGCGAGCCGGACCATGCTTAATATGCGCACTAGTGAACATACAAGGCTTTGAATTCTCTCTATAATTGGGTATGGAGGATTTGAATGAACGAGGGTCGCACCGATAAACGCCTCGCTCGATTGATGCGCGCGACATTGATTGTGTCGTCGGGCGGGAGCTATGATCTGTTGATTCAGAATGTTTCCGAACATGGGGTCGGCGGCAGGTTCACCGGCGCGCGCCTGAGCCATGGCGACCGCATCGTCGTTGAAATTCCCACGCTCGGGCGGTTCCACGGCGTTGTGCGCTGGCAAAGCGACACGCGCATCGGTTTGCTGCTCGATGAGGAGCTGGACGCCGAGCATATTCTGTTCACCGGCGGAACGATGACGCGCAAGAAAGAGCCCTATCAGGTGCCCGACCGCGCCATCCCCGTCGCCACCACCTGGCGACCGGGGTTCGATAAGGATAAATAGCGACACAGAGGCGGGCAGCTGTTGGTGGGCGGGGGCAGGACGCCCACGCGATGCGGCGGGACGCCTGCGGCTCATCGCATTTGCCGAAACCAAGGGTTTGACCAGTCGTTACCTTCCCAAACGGAGGAATGACGATGGACCAGCAACAGACGCAGTTTACCAACCCCGATTTTTTCAACGACCCCGATGCGCAGAACAGCGAGCAGGCCGAAGAGGAGGCGCAGGCGCAACAGGTGGAACGCGACGCCGCCACGGTGGCGACCGACCTGTCGGAGGAAAGCGCGCATGGCGGGGCGAAGAACGCGGCGGCAGTGGTGCCGGACGATGCGCAGGATCTTGTCGACCAGATGGAACATATGCGCCGCACGGGACGGATCGACATGAACGCCTATCGCAATGAGCCCGAGAGTATGGACGATGAGGATGGGTCCGTGCCGGAATAGGGCTGGGAATTGCGATAACTATTCCCGGCATTGCGGGCTTGTAGAAAAACACATGCGGGCGCATATTGCGGTCCATGGGCTTTGAACCTTTTCCGCGCATCTATGTCGACCCCGCCATTTGCGGCGGTCGTCCGGTTATTTCGGGTACGCGCATGCGCGTAAAGGATGTATTGGAAATGTTGGCGAGCGGCGCGCAGGAGGCCGAGATCGTCGCTGATTTTCCCTATGTGAAGGCCGAGGATATTCGCGCCTGTCTCGCCTATGCGGCCAACCTGTCCGATCATCCCATCGTTAACGCTGCTGAATGAAGTTTCTGGTCGACGCGCAGCTGCCTCCGGGCTTGGCGCGGTGGATCTCCGCACAAGGCTATCAAGCAGAGCATGTGGCCGACATAGGTCTGCTGGCGGCGAGCGATCAGGACATTGCGGCCCGGGTTGAATCGCAAGATGCGGTGCTCGTCAGCAAGGATGAGGATTTTCTGACATTGCGTCTGCCGGACCGCTTTGCGTTCGTGTGGCTCAGGTGCGGGAATTGCACGAACCGTGTGTTGATCGAATGGATCGCAGCGCGCTGGGATCGGTTGACCGCGCTGCTGGAAAATGGCGAGCGGATGATCGAGGTCAGGTGAAAATGAGGATGTGCTTCGTGCGCGGCGGGAGAAGGAGCTGGTCGAAAAGCTCGGTTGGAACGACCCATGCATCAGTACAGGCTGAAAATTTCCGATAAAGGCACCTAAAAACTTTCCAATTTGAGCGATGTCGAAATATTCTCTTCAACGATTATTTGAAACTATAATACTGGAACGAATACCTGTTTGATTAAATAACCATCCAGGGGAGAATCGCTGATATACCGGAGTGGTATGCGGATCTTCTGGATTTCCCCCTACTGCTATAATGCCAAATCTATGAACTGGACCTTCGCGGTAAGCCCAGCTACTCGATTTTATCCAGCAGTTTGAAGTCATCGAGTATGCATCACCGATGTTTGTTATTAATGTGTCTCCGTTTAATTTAATTATTCCATTATAGAGTGGCATTTCTATTTCTAATATGGAAATAGAATTATCGTTGTTCAAATCGATTATAACTTTATGGCCTAACCCGCTGTGGAGCGTAAGTACGCTTCCAATCCAAGGAAAATCATAAATTCCCTTACCGAGCTTTAATTCATTTCTCTTGATGGAAAAGGCTGGCTGCCCGAAGATATTTGTTAATGTCAGATTTATGAACAACTCTGACTGCTCTATAGAAACAGATATTGGATTGTAACCAAGGTAGTTAATTATTTCACACTCTTGGTCTAGCTCTGGGCAATCGAATATTATAGTATTCGAGCCAATTCCTACGCGATGCTCTCTCTTTTTGCAAAATAAATTGAAAGCAGAGGGGTTGTCTCTCCTCATATTAAAAGGTTGGTCGATATATTCTGCATAATCCTGCGTGATATTTATCGAATTTTTAGAATCAAGTGAATGATGATTGCTGCACAATAGAATGATATTATCTTCGCTATGCTGCTGGTTCTCGGAGTAAGGTATCAAGTGAGCATATTCGTATAATGGTGCTCCACAAACCACGCAGCCGTAACCGCATTTTTCTCTCACCTGTCGTTTTATAGATTCTGGTATCGACCGGCCCATTTGTCTTTCACTAGACTAGGTTGGAAATTAAAATCAAACATTGGGTCTTGCTACTCCGCCGCGATCCCCGCCTGCTTGAACATGTCCTCGCCGTCGTCGCTGGTGCTGGCGTCTTCGTTGGCGGCTTTCTTTTTGCGGCGGTCGAAGCTGTCCCACACGTCATTCCAGTTGCCGCGCGTCGCGGCCACATAAAGGGTCGCGCCGTCGGGCGACAGCACAAGACCGTTCGGGCTCGGCACGTTCGAAAGGATCATTTCCGGCGCGCATCCCGGCCGGACCCGGAAGACGCGACCGGTGGGGTCGTGCAGGCCGG
>CAYGOH010000068.1:0-1917 GCA_964351385.1 uncultured Sphingobium sp.
CCACCGTTCCGGGCAGCTCAGTCATATTCATCCCCGCCTTCAGCATCGTATCGGCCATTATTGGATTCCGATTTGGGCTGATTATCGTCGGCGCAGAACCTATCGACGCAATTTCCCGCGTCAAGTCAGTTCATCAGCGGTTCAGGCTATGGCTTAGGGTCAGGACTCATTGATCAGAGCCAGAAGATGACGGTAGCGGCGAGCGCGATGGCGGAGATGAAGACGGTTGGGCATCTGTCGTAGCGGGTGGCGACGCGTCGCCAGTCCTTGAGGCGTCCGAACATGATCTCGATGCGGTTGCGGCGTTTATATCTGCGCTTGTCGTATTTGACTGCCTTGTTCCGGGATTTACGGCCCGGAATGCACGGTTTGATGCCCTTTTCCTGCAAGGCATCGCGGAACCAGTCGGCATCATAGCCACGATCCGCCAGTAGCCATTGGGCTTTGGGGAGCGTGTCGAGCAGAGCGGCGGCCCCTGTATAATCGCTGACCTGGCCTGCGGTTATGAAGAGGCTGATGGGACAACCGTTCGCATCGGTGACAGCGTGCAGCTTGGTATTCATGCCACCCTTCGTGCGCCCGATCAGGCGTCCAGCTTCCCCTTTTTTACCCGCAGACTGGACGCCGTGCGGTGTGCTTTGAGATAGGTCGCATCGATCATGACCGTTTGCGTTCGGGAGCCTGCGGCGCAGCCAGGCCCTCCATCATCCGAACAAACACACCCTTGTCTCCCCAGCGCTTCCAGCGGTTGTAAAGCGTCTTTGCCGGGCCATAGTCCTGCGGCGCATCGCACCATCGTAACCCATTGCGATTGACGAAGATTATTCCGCTCAGCACCCGCCGGTCATCAACCCGCGCACGGCCATGGCTCTTGGGAAAATAGGGCTGAAGCCGAGCCATTTGCTCGTCACTCAACCAAAACAAATTACGCATCTTTCAGGCTCCTTACTGGCTGCCTGAATCACATCCGCCACCCCAAATCAATGGGTCCTGACCCTAGCTGTGTTCATAGCCCAATTTGGGGGGAAGCGGCAGCGCACAGCCGCCATCGCTGATCGAGATTCCTGCACCATCAGTGCAGAATCCCACTTCGGTCAACGCAATATTCAGGCTGCTCGCGACAATGTTGATCTCGTCACGGCGAGAAGGGTTCGCGGCAAACAGCAACCGATAATCGTCTCCTGCAGTCGCGGCAAATAACCGGTCCTGCACGCTATTGCCGCGCGCGGCGGCAAAGTCCGGCGACAAAGGGACCCGAGCGATATCGATACAGGCAGCGCATCCGCTGGCCGTCGCGATACGACTCGCATCGATCAGCAAGCCGTCCGATATATCGGCCATGGCAGTGACGACCGGGGCAAGCGCCTGCCCGAGGGCTGGATCCGGCATCGGGCGGCGATATGCTTCGATCAAGGTCGCCCGGACATCGCCCTCGATATTGAGTTCGCCGCGCAATACGGCTAACCCTGCGCCTGAATCGCCGACAGGTCCCGCTATAAACAGAAGGTCGCCGGGTTGTGCACCGGCCCGGCTGGGTATCTCGGGCGTGGATGCGGCACCAATGGCCGTCATCCCCAGCGCGCGCGGTGCCCCCTTAGGCATTGCCACCGTATCGCCGCCGAGCAGCGGCGCTTCGAAATGAACGAGTGCGCTCGCCAGTCCATCTGCAAACTGTTTTTCCCAGTCGCTGTTTCCGGCGAGCGAAAAGCCAAGCATGACGCCGAGCGGCCTCGCCCCCTTGGCGGCGAGATCCGACATATTCACGGCGACCAGCTTCCATGCAACGCTTTCCGGCGGATCTTCGGCCAGATAATGCATGCCCTCGACCAGCATGTCATGGGTCAGTACCAGCGCCTGCCCGCCAACCTCAATAACGGCGGCATCGTCCATTAATCCCCGCGCGCCGGGATGGGAGGC
>CAYGOH010000068.1:1927-11387 GCA_964351385.1 uncultured Sphingobium sp.
TGAAATCACCCTCGCTTGACATGTCAGGGCCGCGCCACCTTCGCCACCGCGTCGAGCAGGCCGTTGACGAAGCCTGCCTCGCGCTTGTCGTAAAAGGCCTTGGCAACATCGACATACTCGCTGATGACGGTCGCCGTGGGCACGTCGATCCGCGCGAGCAGTTCATAGCTACCCGCCCGCAAGATCTGGCGCATCGGTTTGTCCAGCCGCTCCAGCGTCCAGCCTGAGGACAGCTTGCTGGCAACCAGCGCGTCGATCTCGTCACTGCGCGCATCGACACCCTTCACGATATCATCGAAGAAGGGCACCTCCGCATCGGCATAGGTCACATCCTCGATTGTCGCGCCCAACCGATGCTGGTGAAATTCATGCAACAGCAGCGGGATCGGCGTTCCCTCCATCTCTTGCTGATAGAGGGCCTGCACTGCGGCGAGCCGAGCGGCCGAGCGGGATTTTGCACGCGTTTTGTCGTTAGCACTCATGTTGACGTCTTGATCCGTGGTCGGCCCAGAAAATCGCGTTTGCCGATCTCGATTCCGGCATGCCGCAGCAGGTCATAGGCGGTGGTCGCATGAAAAAAGAAGTTCGGCAAAGAGAAGGACAAAAGGAAATTCTCTGCGGTAAAATCCATATTGATGTCGGTGCCGGGCACAGAAAACTTCATGTCCTTGCCGACAAAGGCATCAACTGTTTCCGGCGTCTGCGACTTCAACGCGGCGAGCGTTGATTCCAGCTGATCACGCAGATCCGCGAAACTGCCTGCCGGCGGATCGCGATCCGGCACGAACAGGCCCCTTCTCACGCCCTCGATAGCACCGATCGAGTGGGTATTCGTCCATTTGATCTGCCAGGACAGGGGCAGCATATCCGCGCCAAAATGGCTGTTCAGAAGATCGGCCTCCTCCATCTCCTTTTCGGCGCAGAACGCTTCTGCCTTCTTGGTGAGCGCCGTCAGCGACGAGAGAAGCTGTGCGAAGGTCGGGACGGTTGCATCGTAAAGCGATATCGTCATTATTGTTCTCCCTCGGCAGAAAGCCGGTTGGCAACACTGTTGGCATGGGCCGGAAGTCCTTCGGCGCGCGCCAGAGAAACCGCCGCCGGACCGATATGGTTCAACGCTCCCTTGTCAAGCGCGATAAAACTGGTCCGTTTCATGAAATCCAGTACGGAAAGTCCCGATGAAAAACGCGCCCGCCGCCCGGTCGGCAAAACGTGGTTTGGCCCGGCGATATAATCGCCCACGGCCTCCGGCGTCATCCGTCCCATGAAAACGGACCCGGCATGTCGCACCTTGGCAAACAGCGTATCCGGATCGTCTACCGCCAGCTCAAGATGCTCGGGCGCCAAGCGGTTGACTAGCGGCATTGCCTCATCGAGTGAAGCGACCGTGATGATCGCGCCATTATCGTCCCAGCTTTCGCGCGCGACCTTGGCCGTGTCGAGCAGCGGGATCTGCCGTTCGACTGCGGTCGCGACATTGCCGGAAAAACAGGCGTCATCGGTAAAGAGGATCGACTGGCTGCTGGGATCATGTTCGGACTGGCTGAGAAGATCGGCGGCGATCCATTCGGGGTCGTTTTCGCCATCCGCCACGACGACAATCTCCGAAGGTCCCGCAACCATGTCAATACCGACGACCCCGTAAACCTGCCGCTTGGCCTCCGCCACCCATGCGTTGCCCGGCCCGACGATAACGTCCACCGGAACAATTCTTTCGGTGCCATATGCCAGCGCGGCGATGGCCTGCGCGCCGCCAACACGCCACATTTCGGTGACGCCCGCAATTCTGGCGGCGGCCAACACGAGTGGATTGATCTCACCGTTCGGCGTGGGTGTGACGACGACGATCCGCTCCACTCCCGCGACCTTCGCCGGGATTGCGTTCATCAGCACGCTCGACGGGTAAGCGGCGCGTCCGCCGGGCACATAGAGCCCAGCCGCATCGACCGCCGACCAGCGCGCGCCCAGCCGCACACCCGCCGAGTCGACCTCATCGCGGTCTTCCGGGCGCTGCTTCTCATGATAGGTGGCGATACGCTCGGCAGCGAGTTCGAGTGCGGCGCGAAGATCCTTGGGCAGGCCCTCCAGAGCCGCGTCCATCTCCTCAACCGTCACCTGCCAGCCGGTCTCATCAAGATCATGGCTGTCGAACCGCGCCGTGAGATCGGCGAGCGCCGCATCGCCCTCGTCCCGCACCCGGCCGATGATATCGCGCACAGCGTCGGCAACATCCTTGCCTGCCTCGCGCCGCGCATTCACCAGCGCATCGAATCGCTCGGCGAAATCCGCCGCGCCCGCATCAAGCCGCTGCATTGCGAACCTCTATGGCCTGGCGAAAGGCATCGACCAGCGGCGCAAGCTCCGCCGCGCGCATCTTGAACGCTGCGCGATTGACGATCAGGCGCGCACTTATCTGCATGATGATGCTGGTTTCAACGAGCCCATTGGCCTTGAGCGTCGCGCCCGACGATACCAGATCGACGATGCGGCGCGACAACCCCAGCGATGGCGCAAGCTCCATCGCACCGTTCAATTTCACGCATTCCGCCTGCATCCCCTGTGCCTCGAAATGGCGGCGGGTCAGGTTGGGATATTTAGTTGCGACACGAACATGGCTCATCGCCGTTTCATTTTCGGTGACGGCATCGCTGGGTTCGGCAACCGACAGGCGGCAATGGCCGATATCGAGATCGACCGGCGCGTATATTTGGGAATAGTTAAATTCCTCGATCACGTCCGATCCGACAATGCCGATTTGCGCGGCGCCATGCGCCACGAATGTAGCGACGTCGAACGCGCGCACGCGGATAATCCATGTGTCGGGGCGGTTTGTCGCGAATTTCAGCGCGCGGCTCTTCTTGTCATGAAAATCGGCGGCCGGCTCGATTCCGGCCTTGGCCAGCAGCGGCAAAGCCTCATCCAAAATTCGCCCCTTGGGCACGGCGATGATCAACGGCGCAGTCATGATCCGCGCGCTTTACTTGCGCTGTTCCAAAAGGGCAAGGCGGCTCGCTTTTACGGGATGACTGGCGTAGACTGCTCCGGTGCGAAGGAGAGAGACATGAAACGCTGGATCAAATGGAGCGCAGCCACTGCAGGCGTGGTGGCGATTGCCGCGCTGCTGATCGTGCCAAAGGCGGCGACGAGCGCGCTATCGGTCGGCGCACAGGCACCCGATTTCACGACGCGCGGCGCGATCGCGGGCAAGGTTTTCACTCTGAAACTTTCAGACGAGCTCAAGAAGGGCCCTGTCGTTCTGTATTTCTTTCCTGCTGCTTTTACCCCCGGCTGCACCGCCGAGGCCCATGAATTCGCCGAAGCGAGCGATGATTTCAAGGCAGCGGGCGCGACTGTGATCGGCATGTCGGCGGACCCGGTGGACAAGCTCGCCAAATTCTCTGTTGAGGAATGCCGCAACAAATTCGCTGTCGCCTCCGCAGGCCCGTCCATCATAAAAGGCTATGACGTCGCCCTGCCGCTAAAGGCCGGGATGACCAACAGGACATCCTATGTGATCGCCCCGACCGGGCGCATCGCCTATGTGCACAGCGCGTTGAGCTACAAGGACCATGTCAGGAACACGCTGGCGGCTGTGCAGGCGATGCAGCCCGAATAACCGTCTCCCTCAGCGTGCGGTGACAGCAAGTTTGGGCGCCGAAGCCTGCATCATGGCGTTGGCAATCGCCTCATGGCGGATGACCATGGCGCGCTGCTTGAGCATTTCGCGGCATCTGCGCGCAGCATTCTGACCGGCTATGTCGGCAGACGACGCTGCTCCGCATACAGACCGCACCGCGATGTCGATGCGGCGGTCGAGCAGGGGGCGTCCTTCTGCACGGGTCAGGTCAAGGTCGCCATAGCTGATCCTTTGGCTATGGATGGCGATATCACCGCCCCGAACTTGCGCTAAAGTTTGGGCCTGTGCGGGTGCAAGGCAAAAGGCGCTTGCAACCGCAAGGAGTGCGATTGAGCTTTTCATGATGATTCCCCGTAATTTCTTGAGTCAGGTCAGCACCAGCGCCGGTACAATTGCCTTATACATCTCGTTCGACCCGTACCCTAACAACGATATTGCTTTTTCATTCTGCAAAAGTGCAGAATGAACCATGTTCGACTGGAATGACCTCAGATATTTTCTCGCGGTGGCAGAAAAGGGCAGCACGCTTGCCGCCAGTCACGACATGGACGTCAGCCAGACGACGGTGGCGCGGCGCATCGCCGCACTGGAACAAGCTCTGGGTTTGGCACTGTTCGACCGTCAGCAATCGGGATATGCCCTGACCGGGCCTGGCGAGGCTCTGGTAGAAAAGGCCCGCGCCGTCGCCACAGCGTCTGAAGACGTGGCGCAGGCGGCGGCGGCGCATTCCCGGGACATCAGCGGTATCGTCAGGTTAACCACCATTGAAATTTACGCTGTCACCCTCATTCCCGAGATGTTGCGAGACTTTCGGCAAGCTTATCCGGCAATCATGATCGAAGTCGACGCAACCGACGATATTCGCGACCTGAGCTCGGGTGCGGCAGACATCGCGCTGCGCCACGGGACTGGGCCATCGGAGGGCGGGCTCGTCGGCCGGCGTATCGCCGCCAACCCATGGACGCTATATTGCAGCCAAAGCTATGCGGCCTCCCACGGGATTCCACGAAATCGCAAGCAACTGCACCAGCATGTTTTTGTCGGCGGCGGAGGGAAATATGTCTGGCCCCAATATCGGCAATGGTTGCAACGGCATGGGCTGGAATCGGCAGTCGCCATTCAGCACGGTTCGCCGACCGGGCTGCTTTCTGCGGTGCGTTCCGGGGCCGGCCTTGCTGTCTTGCCCAGCTTCATGGCGGACCGCGACCCTGAGCTTATCCGCTGCCTGCCGCCATCCCGTGAGGACCAGGGAGCGATATGGCTGTTGACTCATGACCGGTTGCGGCACACGCCGCGCGTACGCGCCGTGCTGGATTTTCTCTCTGAAAAGTTGACAGTCAAGTCGAGCGGTTAGGCCTTCATCCCGCCAAGCGCCGTTTAGAAACCAGCATTGCTCCCTCGAACAAGGGGTAGAGCTCTTCATTCTCGCGATGAATCCGCTGGCTCAATAGCGCGAGTATATGCTTGATTTCGGCTGAATAGCCCAGCCAGTCGCCCGCGATTTTCTGGTCGGTCCATCTTGCCATATGTTTTGAAAATGCGTCGGCCAGACCGCCCATTTCCTGTTGGAAAGCAACGGCAAGCTCCGCAACTTCACGATCGTTTCCCGCGATAGCCTTGGGATAGAGAAATTTGTCTTCAACAGCGAGGTGCGCGATCAGTGAGCGTGCAAGGCGCCAGCGCAGTGGCGGTACGGACTTCCGGTCGTTGGCGACGACTGCTTGCAATAGAGCTGCTGCGGCACATTCCAGCTCTTCATGCTGCTGTTTCAACAGCTCAATGTCCATCTTTCAAACCCCTGTATGCCTGATCGAAAGCGGTTGCGCGCACCCTTATTATAGATGCTGTACGCACCCTTCGTTAATCATCCGTAAGTCCATAAAAACAAATATTATTTTTCGCCACTATGCGATGCTTCGGTATTCAGGTCACTGGGACGCAAGGAAGTCTCCACCTGCAATTTGGATGAGCCCTGTCGCCGGGCGATTGAAAATATAGGCCCAGGCTGTCGTCGGGCCGCCCAAATGTTCCACCAAAATTTGTTTACGCTGATATTCCCAGGGTTCCGGAAAGCCGATCCCTGTTTCCTCATATTTGTCGAGCTCGGCCAGCGCCGCCACCGGATCGTGGAGCCGGAAAAGATCGCCCGCCACATGTCCTGCCTGATCATCGATCAACAGTGCCGGGTACCAATCCACACGATAAAGACGCCCGCGCACCCACGCAGGGCCGAGCCAATTGCTGGCAGTGTATAATGCCTGCGCGCAACCATTCATGCATCCCCGCCGCAATGTACCATAAACGAACAACAGGTCGGTATCGGTCTCGCGCGTCATGTCATCCCTTTAAAAGAACAAAATAGGAACATATACTGCCTTTCCCCGAATCGGCAGACCCAATATGCACCCGTTTTTTGCGCCTTCTCCGCTCAAATGGCTTTATGTCGATTTCAACAGCTATTTCGCCAGTGTGGAGCAGCAGGAACAGCCCCATCTGCGCGGACGCCCGGTTGCGGTGGTGCCGGTCGAGACGGACAGCACCTGCGCGATTGCCGCCAGTTATGAGGCGAAGGCGTTCGGCATACGCACCGGCACGCCGATCTGGGAGGCAAAGAAACTGTGCCGCGATCTTGTCTGCGTACTCGCACGGCATGAGCTTTACGTCGATTATCACCACCGCGCGATCGAGGAGATGGGCCGCCATGTACCGGTAAGCGAAGTCTGCTCAATCGACGAGATGGCGGCGCGGCTGCTTGCCAACGAAGCCCAGCCGGAAGTCGCACGGCGGATAGCGCTTTCCATCAAGGCAGGGTTGCGAGATGCACTGGGTCAGTGGGTGCGCTGTTCGATCGGCATCGCCCCCAATCGTTACCTGGCTAAGGTTGCGACTGATCTCCAAAAACCTGACGGCCTCACCATCCTGATGCCAGAAGAGACGGAGCGCCGCCTGATCGCCGAATTGCAACCGCGCGACCTGCCCGGCATCGGTCGAAATATGGAAAACCGCTTGCGGCTGAAGGGCGTTGTGACGATGGCAGACATCATGGCGCTGGACCGGCGACAGATGCGCCATATCTGGGGCAGCATCTGGGGCGAACGCATGTGGTATCTGCTGCGCGGCCACGACCTGCCGGAGCCGGAGACAAAGCGCCGGTCCATAGGACACAGCCATGTGCTCGGCCCCGCACTGCGCCCGCCAGCGGAAGCCGTCAACGTCGCTCGCCGCCTGACGATGAAGGCCGTCGCACGACTACGCCGCATGGGCTATACCGCGCGGCTGTTCGGTTTTTCGGCGCGTCTGGAGGACGGGCGCAAGTTGCGCGGTGAACTGCGCTGCCCGCCTTTGCAGGATAGCCCGTCCTTCCTCGCGATGATGCTATGCATATGGCACGAAGTGATGCCGCGCGATCCGAATATATCGGTAAAGAAAGTCTCGGTCGTGTTGCTGGGCCTGGAACCGGAGAACAGCGCCCAGCTCTCCCTATCGCTGTTCGACGACAGGGAACCGGCGATGGAAACTGCCGTGCCTACTCTGCCGCGCGACCTTCGCCTTTCCCACGCGCTCGACAGGCTGAACCATAGATTTGGCCGGGACACAGTGCTGATCGGCATGTTGCCCTCTGCCGGACGCGGCTTTTCCGGCTCCAAGATCGCCTTCACCCGCATCCCGGACCGCGAGGAATTTCTGGAGTGAATCCAAGCACGCGGGCAGCATCGCGTAACAAACATTTTCCCACCACCGACCGCCGCCTGCACTGTTCCTCCTATAATGACGGCACCGCTTTCGACATCGGGAGAATGATATGCAGAGTGTTTTTGCCCTTGCTTCCGCCGTGACGCTCGCCTGGGGAGCCGCCGCCGGCCACGCGCCGCATTGGGGTTATGATGGGCCGGACGGGCCGGGTCATTGGGGGGCAATCTCGCCCGATTTCGCGACCTGCGGCACCGGGAAGGCGCAATCGCCCATCGATATCGGCGCTTTCGATGCCCATGGCGCGACGACGATCTCGACCGACTATCATGCCGGCCCGCTGACGCTGCTCAACAACGGACACACCGTGCAGGCGAATTTCGCTCCCGGCTCAAAGCTGACAAGCGGTGGTCACGACTTCACCCTGATCCAGGTGCATTTTCATACACCATCCGAGCATATCGTTTCGGGCAAGCATTATCCGCTGGTCGCCCATTTTGTGCATGCGGACAGTCATGGCGCGCTGGCCGTGCTCGGCGTGTTCTTTGAAGAAGGCGCAGCCAACCCCGAACTCGCAAAGCTGGTCGCCGCCGCGCCGGCACACCCCGAAACCGCGCATGCGGTCGATGGCGCCACGCTTGACCCCAACGGCCTCGTGCCCACATCGCACAGCGTCTATCGCTACAGCGGCTCGCTCACGACGCCCCCCTGTACGGAAGGTGTAAACTGGCATGTGGCAATGGAACACATGACCGCTAGCGGCGAACAGATCGCCGCGCTCCATGCCATCATGGGCAACAATGCGAGGCCCGTGCAGGCCCTGAACGACCGGCACCTGGTCAGCAATTAATTCTCCTGTCCGTCATTGCCGACAAAAGGGCGGGAGGCTGCACATTGCCTCCCGCCCTCATTTTATAGGGCAAACGCCATCTTCACCTTGGAGGCTAGCCGCGCTTTCCCTATAGCCCTGGGATGCTACCCACCAATCCGGTTTCTTTAGCCCTCATCTTTAGCGCGCTGCTATGTGTGGGCTTCGCCAAAGGCGGGCTCGCCGGTCTCGGAATGTTGGCAATGCCGCTGATGGCCATGGCGTTCCCTCCTGTGGAGGCAGCTGCTATCCTGATGCCTGTTCTAATCGTTCAGGACGCTTTCAGCGTGTGGTTCTATCGCAAGACCTGGAACCGCACGATCGTGATGTGGGTGCTGCCGGGCGCATTGCTGGGTATCGGCGCCGCCGCCTTTTTCGCCGCCGCTGCATCGGTAGAAAATATTCTTGCGCTGCTAGGGGCTATATCAATCGGGTTCGGCTTGTGGCGGCTGTGGGCGTCCCACCACGATTTTGAGCCGCGCCCCTTTTTCAAAAAACATTGGCCCGGCGTGTTTTTTGGGTTCTTTTCGGGTTTCACGAGCCAGATCGGTCATGCCGGTGCGCCGCCATTGCACATGTGGCTGCTGCCCAAGAAACTGCCGCACAGGGAATTTGTCGGAACATCGTCGGTTCTGTTCGCCATCATAAACTGGGCGAAAGTTCCTGCCTTCGTGGCTCTGGGCGCATTCAGCCGGGAGTCCCTCATCCTCGCGGCAGTTTTCATACCGGTTGCGTCAGTGGCGACCTTTGCCGGCGTGTGGGTGGTCAACCGCGTGAACGGTCCCCGCTTCTACATGTTCGCCAATATCATGCTGGCGCTGGTCGGAGCGAAGCTGCTCTGGGACGCGCTCGCCTGAGGGCGAAGGCGGATTACGCCGCCTCCGACACCCGCTTTGCCTTCTTGCGCTCATGCGGATCGAGATGACGCTTGCGCAGGCGGATCGACTTGGGCGTCACCTCCACCATTTCATCGTCGTCGATATAGGCGATCGCCTGTTCCAGCGTCATCTTGCGCGGCGGGGTCAGGCGGATGCCCTCATCCTTGCCGCTGGCACGGAAGTTGGTGAGCTGCTTGGATTTCAGAGGGTTGACCTCCAGATCTTCCGGCTTCGCATTCTCGCCGATGATCATCCCTTCGTACAGGGCTTCACCGGGAGATACGAACAGGACGCCGCGATCCTCCAACGCATTGAGCGCATAGGCGACCGCGTCACCCGTGCTGTTGGAAATCAGGACGCCGTTATTGCTGTTGTCGATTGTACCTT
>CAYGOH010000069.1:0-4553 GCA_964351385.1 uncultured Sphingobium sp.
GCGCGGCGCATCTGAAAGATGAGCTGATGCCGAAATATGCCGAGCTGATCTATAACGGCTTCTGGTTCAGCCCCGAGCGCGAAATGCTGCAGGCGGCCATCGACCATAGTCAGGAAAAGGTGAGCGGCACGGTTCGCCTGAAACTGTACAAGGGCAGCGTCAGCATCGTCGGGCGCAAGTCGCCCAACAGCCTCTACAGCGAAAAAGTCGTGACGTTCGAGGACGACGCAGGCGCCTATGACCAGCGTGACGCGGCAGGCTTTATCAAGCTGAACGCGCTGCGCTTGCGGCTGTTGGGCCGCCGCGACGGGTGATCAATATTCGGTCGATAGGGTGGAGCGCTCGTTCTGCCCATCGACCGAACCAGTTTTCGCGCCGCTTGCAACAGGCTGTGACATCTCCACAGACGGGCTGGCCGGCTCAGCGGTGCTGACGCCGCCAGCACCGTTTTCCGATGTCAACGCGCCCGACACCCAGACAATGGTCATGATGCCCGCCGCAAGGAAAAGCGAAATACCCAATATATAGCGAACGATATGCGGGGTTTCTCCGCTCCGTGCGCGATCCGTTGTCTCGTGAATTTCCTGTGCCATCTTTGTCTCCTGTCTCGTGATTAACGATGCAGGCGCTGGCCTGTTCCCAGTCGCTGAAGTTTCACTCGATGGTAGTGAATTCTGCGCTATGACGTCGGTATGACCGATATTCCGACCAGCGAGGCTGACCGAGGAGTACCCTGCCCCCGCTCCGCGGTGAGCCATGGCGTCGGCTTGTGCGGACTTGCCGGGCTTGCAATCTGGACATGGTTTGCGTGGACAAATGGCATGGACGGGCCGCATGCGGGGATCGTCGCTGTGCTGGCGTGCGGTGTGCCGATGCTGCTCTGGTCGCTGATGATCGACAAGGTGCATCGCAACCCTTCCACCGGCATCGACTGGTCCGGCGGTTTGCGCGCGCGGCGGGAGGCACTCGACATATCCATCGTGAAGCTCGCGGGGCTTTGGGCGACCTGGGCGGCCATCGGCCTGTTCTACGCGACCGCCCGCTGGTATTGGGAGGGCGGCTATTCCCAGGCAATGCAGCTGCTCAGCTGGGCGGCGATTCCGCTCGTCCTGCTGTCGATCCCCTACGTGATCTGGCTCGACCGGCGGCTGGTCGAGCCGAAGGACGGCGCCTATGCCTTTGGCCAGTGGATTATCGGCGGCGCGGCGGGCGCCCCGGCCGAGGGCGCGCTTGCCAATCATCTGCGCAGCTGGGGCGTCAAAGCGTTTTTTCTCGCCTTCATGCTGTCGATAACGCCTGCAAATTTTTCCAATGTCATCGGCTGGCGCATGGGCGACCCGTTGGCCGGGCCGGTGCCGTTCGCCAATTTCCTGATCGCGCTGCTGTTCATGATCGACGTCGCGTTTGCCACCATCGGCTATATTTTGACGATGAGGCCGCTCGACGCGCATATTCGCTCTGCCAATCCGCATATGACGGGGTGGGTTGCGGCGCTGATCTGTTACCCGCCATTCGTTCTGATGGGCGGCGGCGGCCCGCTCGATTATCATCACGGGACGGCGGAATGGAGCAGCTGGTTCGCGGGTAACCAGGGGATGCTCTGGATTTGGGGCAGCATGTTGGTGGGACTGACCGCGATCTATGCCTGGGCGACGGTCGCGTTCGGTTTGCGATTTTCCAACCTTACCCATCGCGGCATCATTACGCACGGCCCCTATCGCCTGACGCGGCACCCCGCCTATCTAGCGAAAAACCTGTTCTGGTGGCTGTCCGTCATGCCCTTTCTGTCCACCAGCGGAAGCGTGATCGACGTCGCGCGCAACTGCGCCCTGCTGGCGATCACCTCAGCGGTCTATTACTGGCGTGCACGCACCGAAGAGCAGCATCTCGCCGAAGATCCCGACTATCGCGCCTATCATGACTGGATGGAGCGTCACGCCCTCTTCCCGCGCCTCATGGCGAAGGTGCGCGGCAAAAGCCGTGGCCCGATCAGCGCGGCTGGCGCTATTCGCCCAGAAAAGCATTGATACGCGCGGCCAGCGCAAAGTCCCGCTCGGAAACCCCGCCTGCATCGTGCGTCGTCAACCGGATGGTGATGCGGTTATACACATTGCTCCATTCCGGGTGATGATCGGCCTGCTCGGCGGCGATCGCGATCCGCGTCATCAGGGCGAACGCCTCGGAAAAATCTTTGAGCGTGATTTCACGGAAAAGCGCGTCGCCAGGCGCATCATAGCTCCAGCCGGGAACTTCGCCAATGCGCGATGCCACCGCATCGGCGCCGATTTTCGCAACCATCGCGCTCTCCTGTATAATGACGCTTCACGCCTTATCCAAAGTTCGGGCTCGACGTAAAGGGTTGTTGCTTCGCGCGATGTTTCAGGCTAGCAGCGCCCAACTTGCGCGCAAGACCATCGAGGCCCGATGGCGGAGTGGTGACGCAGCGGACTGCAAATCATCAGGCCTGCCGCAGCTTTCCTGAGCTTTCCGCACAACTCCCGTTCTGTTCCCGGCACGGATTTCTGCTGAATTTTAATGTCAGTGCGGAAAAATTTCGCTCGCTTCCCTATCTCACTGTAGACCACATCCATGGCTGATCGCGACCCGAAATTGTCGCGCGAGCCTGCTAAGTCGGTAAGCATAGTCGACGCTGCACTGGCGTATGCGTCAATGGGATGGCCAGTCTTTCCCTGCTCGCCGCAGACCAAGGCTCCGTTGCTTGGTAACGACGTCGATCCCGAAACGGGCAAGAAGATTCCGAAGACTGGCGGTGTCAAAAAGGCGACCTGCGACCTCGATCAAATTCGAGCTTGGTGGAAGCGTTGGCCGAAAGCGCTGATCGGTCTGGCAACCGGGCATGATCGCCTATTCGTTCTCGACTTCGATCCGCGCGCCGAAGAAGAAACGGGTGAGGTTTTTACGCTCGATCGGCTGAAGGGCGAACTAGAGGCCCAGCTGGGTGGCACACTACCATCGTCGCTGACCAGCATCACGCAATCGGGCGGCGCGCATGTCTGGCTTCGCTGGCCCGATGATGGCAAGGCTGCAATCACCAACCGAGGCAACCTGCCCGAGCATGTCGACGTGCGGGGTCTGGGCGGATATGTGATCGCGCCGCCATCAATGATGGCGACCGGCAAGAATTATCACTGGTTGCGCCGCGACGGCGTGTCGCACGATCCGGCGACCACTACGATTGCCGAAGCGCCGGCAGAGTTGATCGACATATTGCGTGCACCTAGAGGGAGGGTCGCGCCAAATTTTGATCGTGCCAGCAGCCCCACGCAACCGTCGTCCCGCTCGCCTGGGCGGAACGACGACCCAGTTGAAGCTGCACGACGGAAATGGTCGCTGGCGGCCTTTGACAGCGCCATATGCGAAGCTGAGCAACTGCGCGACGGGCAGCGAAGTGACGGAATCAATGCCATCGCGTTCCGTCTGGGCCAGTTGATCGGCGCCGGCTATCTCAGCGAAACGATGGCTTTGGCGGAGCTGCACCGCGTGGCGAGCCTATGGCCCAACATCGAAAAAACGCGCGACACGATCGAGCGAGCGATCGAAGACGGCAAGGCCAAGCCGCGCGACATGAGCGACGTCGGCTCTCGGGCTGGTGCCAGATATTCGCCGATGCGTTCCGGTCCAGCCCGTTCGCAATCAACCGCTAATGATAATTGCTCCTTCCGCCCGGAGGCTGACGGGGCGCAATCAGGCATGGGGTTTGGGGGGCGCATCATCACCGCGAGCGACCACGAAGACGATCGGTTTTGCGCCTCGCTGTCGCAGACGGATCTGGGCAATGCCGAGCGCTTCTATCGGCGATTTGGAGCGGAATTTCGTTTCAGTCCGGAGCTGGGCTGGTTTCAATGGGACAGAAGGCGCTGGCGACTGCTCGCCGAGGAAAAGGACAAGATTCCAGCAGAGGTGATGCAAGCGGCTTTTGCGACAGCGCGCGCGATCGGCCGCGAAGCCGACCTGGTACGGGAGAGCGGCTGCAAGGACGATGCCCCGTCGGATGCTAGCGAGGCTGAAGTCGCCGTACGGCTCGATTTCATCGTCAAGCAGACCCGCAACGGCATAACGCTGTTCTCCGACACGTTGCGCGCGCATGCCAAGGCGAGCGAGGGTAAAGGGCGGCTTGAGGCGATAGCGGGGCTGGTCAAGAGCTTGCCCGGGATATTTGCGCGGTCAGACGCCTTCGACCTAGAGCGCCATGCCATCAATGTGCGTAATGGCACGATCAGGATCGTATCCGAGGGCAACCAACCTATCATCCGCCTGTTTCCGCACCGACGCGAGGATTTGATCACCAAGATGGCAGAGGTCGATTATGACCCCGAGGCCGTATGCCCTGCCTATGATTGCTTTTTCGATCGCGTCATGCCGGATGGCGATGATCGCCGCTTTCTGCATCAGTGGGCGGGGCTCTCGGCAACCGGCGATATCAGCCATCACAAGATGGCGTTTTTCTGGGGCAAGGGCCGCAACGGAAAATCGACCTGGGTCGATACTGTCGCCACAATCATGGGAGACTATTCCATGACGATTGGCTTCGA
>CAYGOH010000069.1:4563-9456 GCA_964351385.1 uncultured Sphingobium sp.
CTTTTCTCGACCAGGCCAATAAAAAGAAGGGCAGCGATGCAACACCCGATGTGGCCCGCTTGCCCGGCATTCGCTTTTTGCGAGCGAGCGAGCCAGAGAAAGGCGCGAAGCTGGCTGAAGGGCTGATCAAGGCCGTGACAGGCGGTGAGCCGATTCAGGCGCGTCATCTCAACAAGGGCTTTTTCGAGTTCCTGCCCAGCTTCAAGTTCACCGGACAGGGCAATTACAGGCCGAAGATCAGCGGCCATGACGATGGCATATGGAGCCGCGTGCGATTGGTGCCATGGACCGTGCGCATTCCTGATTGCGAGATCGATCGGGGATTGCCTGAAAAGCTGAAGGCGGAGCGCTCCGGCATATTCAACCGCATGATGGCGGGTCTGATCGATCTGAAATTGAACGGGCTGCTGGAGAGCGCAAACATCAAGCAGGCGACTGAGAAATATCGGGAAGCCAGCGATGCGCTCGGTCGATTCCTGCGCGACTGCACGGTCGACAAGCCGGGGGCGCGCGTCAAATCCTCCGAGTTGTTCGCCGCCTTCACTGCATGGGGCAAGGTAAGCGGTGCAGGCGAGTGGTCGCCCCAAGGTTTCGCAAAGGCGATGGAGGACCGGGGCTATGAGCGCAAAACAAGCAATGGCGTGTGGTGGCTGGACATCGAAGCGACGGCCGATGTCCTAGATATTGAGGCGGGCAGGTTCGGCAATGCCGGCACCCCCCCGCCCCCGGAAGCCGGGAGCAGTGCCGTTTCTTCCACATGGAAAGAAGGAGACGATGATGATTTCGTACCGGGCTTTAATTGATCGCGGAAGGAGAAGTCCTTCCGTGGAAGGGCGCGCATTTGCGTGTGGAAGGAGCCACAGGGCGCGGTTTTCTGGGATTTGTAAGGAGTTGGAAGGAGTCCGCGTGGCGCTACCATGTGCGTGCGCGCATGTGCGCGCAGGCGCGCACATGATCATCACCCCTTATTCTCCTTACACTCTCTCCAATCACCCAGAAATCAGGCATTTTCTCCTTCCTCCATCGGAATTTTCCGGAAGAACCAGTCCTTCCATTTTGGGAAATATCCCATGATTGCGGGATTGCGTAACGCAACCACCATTCTGAGTAGGGGCATCCGATCAGCCAGAAGTTTGGAGATGGGCTGCTACAGTGTTGGGGGCATGCACCCTCTAGACACAGCGAGGCGCGGGCGACAAGCGAGGCGCCTTGCTTGGGCTGGGTTGTCACGACAAGAAATATCGAAAGCATTGGGCATTTCGATAGACGCCCTCATTCTGATCGATCGACATCACACGCGGATCGATCGACCTCGAATGCAACGCTGCGCACAGCGGTTGGCCGTTCCCGCCGCTCCATCTTGCAACAACGCCGGCGAAGCGACAGCGGCACGCCGACCGACACGACCTATTCTCTCGATACGCCCCACGTTCAACAGGAGTAATGACCATGCAGGAATTTGACGAATCGATGCACGAGCTCGTGCTTCAAAATGACGAAATCACTCGAAAACTATTGGCCGCCGCCGACGCGATTACGAAACGCGAGGATCAGCAGGTGTTGGCCATGCTGACGGCTGCTACTGCCCTGATCGAGAAATCTGTTGGCCCTAGACGCGCGGCTCCTGTTCTGCTGGGCTTTCTGCAGCCGACATTTTCGCAATGGGCACATGCCGCTGCGGAGACCGTCCAATGAGAGGCGGCGCGGGTCCTTCCCATGCGTCCTTGGTATACGGGGGCCGAAGGCGATCAAGAAGCGAGAGAGCTGTATTTTTCAGGGAGTTCTTTTTGATATTTCTTTTTCGGTTTGAGCCATGCCGATAATGTCAATTACCGAATTTTGTCGACGCCCCGGTATGCCTTCGCTGCCGTCGCTGCGGAAAATAATCGATCATCACCCGGATTTTCCGGTCATCGAGCGGGGCCATCAGGGCCAGCGTTGGAAGATTGATGCCGAAGCTGCTGAACGCTTCCTATTGCGGCTCAGCGAACCACTACCAATGGATGTCGAGCGCCGACAACGCCTGGCACTCGAGATGGGCCTTGAGCTGATCGCATTTGATAGAAGGGAACCCGTCGATGGGATCTGATATGGAGCAGGATCGCTATGTCCGCGACATTCTGGCATCAACAGGCGGGATTGCGCAAGAGGTGGGCCCGAGACAAGCAGGCCGATACCTGATGGCTGCTGGCCTGCAACTCATGCGCCATGGTTGGGGCGAGGCGGAAGCTTACGAAGAGCTTCGCGCCTTGCTCGCTCGCGTGGCTCAGGAGTCTCGTATGGCAAGGCAACGAGAACAGGGCCACCATGTACCGAAATCACGGTTAAGCTCTAAGTTCCGGTGGATGCAATGAGCTGGGGTGATATGTCGAATCCACTTGGAATGACGGAACCGCAAGCAGCCCACGCGCTCAATGTTCACCCATCTACGTTGCGACGGTGGCGCAAAAATGGAGCGGTCGGCTTCACGCTTACACCTGGAGGTCGAATCCGATATTCGATCGAAGACATTCGGCGTCTCATGCAGGCAATGCATGTTGACCCGATGCTCGGCGGCACGATCGGCACAGACAAGCGCTAGTCTTCGCGCGCGCATACATGGCTATGCGCACATATGCAGACTGCACCAACTCACCGCGCCGCCTTATGGAATTGTCCATGACAAACGTAAGTCGCCTGCTAACCGCCGGACAAAGTGAAACGCTTCGCCAGTCTGCATTGCAACCTGACAGCTGGAACGAAAGCGACCTTAGCGTTGATGTCGTCTGGACGACCGGCGCAGCGGTGACCCGCTTCGATTGGCACGATGGCGAATATTATGACGAGCTGCTGAATGTCGACGCAGGTTCGGTACGGCTTGACCGCCTTCAAGCCGGCGGCCCTGTTCTGTTGGACCATATCGGGAGTACGCGAACTTTGGCAGGATCGATTATACCTGGCTCGGTGCGCCTCGAGAACGGCTTTGGGATAGCCCGCATTCGTCTTTCCGATACAGCTGACATGACAGATATCGTGTCGAAAGTCCGTGAGGGTCATCTGCGCACGGTGAGCGTCAGCTACATAGTGCACTCCTATGAACATCAGGCGGGCGCCGAAGGCGCGCGCGATCAAATGATCGCGACCGACTGGGAACCCACAGAAATCAGTCTAACCCCCGTGCCGGCGGATGCCGGCGCAGTCATTCGCAAGAGGAGCGATAACATGCCCCGGACAACCGAACCAACCACACGCCCTGAGCGCGGAGCCGTCTACGCCGGCAACCAACCGTCCTCGCAACGCACGGTCACCGAAGATCAAATCCTTCGCGCCTGTTCGCGTGCGAACCTTACCCGCACCCAAGAACGACAATTGCTAGAAGCGCATGAAGAAGATCCGCTTTCTGAGGTCGAACTCTATCGTTCAATTACCGACGTTCTTTCGGTATCACGCGCCCGTCCATCGCTGAACGGCATACTTTCAGGCAACCATGACAACCCCGAAACCACGCAGCGCGACATGTTTGCCGATGTCGTGTATTCTCGCCTGTCCGGGAAGCCGGTGGCTGATCGAGCTCGGGAATATGCAGGAGCGAGCCTGACCGACATGGCCCGGGCGCTGCTCGAAGCCAATGGGGAGCGGGTGCGCTGGATGCGGCCAGCTGCGGTCTTTGATGCTCTTTCGCGCTCCGGTTATCATGTTGTAGGCGATTTTAGCTACCTGCTGAACAGTGCCGGTCGGCGCTATCTGATCGATGCTTATACAGCCGCACCTTCGCCGCTCAAGCTGCTCGCTCGCAAGCGGGATTTCACCGATTTCAGGATGCGCTACGGTTTGCAGGCCGAGGGCCCGCCATTTTTGCGAAATGTGCCGGAGGCAGCTGAGTTCAAGCGTGTAACTTTCGCCACGGCAGAAAACGGTTCTCAGCTCGGCACCTATGGCGAAATCTTCTCCATCACCCGACAAGCACTGGTAAATGACGACCTCGGAGTGTTCGCCCAGATGGCGGCCTTCTGGGCCCGTGCCCAAGCCGCGACCGAAGCCAGTTTTCTGACTGCGCTCATTGCCGGAAACGGAGTCGTAATGGGCGAAGACAACAATACGCTTTACCACGCGACGCACGGCAATCTGCTCACTGCAGCGGCTCCAAGTCTTGCCAGTCTCTCCGCCGCTCGACTGGCGATGCGACAGATGAAAAACCGTGATGGTTCGACACCAGCTGATATTGTTCCCAAATATCTGGTTGCTGGCCCCGCACTGGAAACGGCTTGCGAACAGCTTCTTGCGCAAACCAATCCCGTTCAAACTGATGACGTAAATCCATTTTCGGGAAGGCTTGAACTGGTCATCGACGCTCGATTGACTGGCAATAGCTGGCGGCTGTTCGCGGATCCCGCAATTTCTCCGGTGCTCGAGTATGGCAATCTCGAGGGTCAGGACGGGCTATATACCGAATCACGCATGGGTTTTGAAGTCGACGGAGTGGATTTTAAGGCGCGGACTGACATCGGAGCCGGTGCAATCGATTGGCGCGGTACCGTAATGAATCCTGGTTCCTGATTGTAAATTCGGGTGGATTTCCGGTGAGGAAGGTTACCCCTGGCGACGGCATCACCAGTCTCCTCTCTCGCGCTACTTCTGCTTGCCCATCGTTGCAACCCGTTGAGCGGGGCGAGTTGCAATGCCATTAAGAAAAAGCCCCGCCGATAAATCGACGAGGCTTCCAAGATTTTTCTGGCCTCACGCGCTTGGTATCGCGATGTGAGACCTGCCGACCACGGAGGGACGGTCTTCAAGCCCGATACTTTCGCAGAGCGGGAACGACACCGATATACGCCTTCAAAGGTGAATGGTCAATGAATCCAACCCAAGAGCATGAAGCATCGCGGAACGGATGTCTTTCAACTGTGTGCCTGT
>CAYGOH010000069.1:9540-11333 GCA_964351385.1 uncultured Sphingobium sp.
ACCCTGAAACGATCCAGCCGGCTGAGCGAAACAGTGGCGACCATGTCGCACTTCGCCCACATCTGTGGCGCATCGAATGGGTGAGGCAGCGGGTGTGTCAATGTTATGCTGCAATGGTGAGTTTCGATAGGATTGGGCGGCGTCGTGCTCAAAGGAATAACCGAAACAAGGTGGTTACGATTACGCAAACGTGGTGAAATGATGACGACTGGCCGTTTCTTCACCATCTCAGGCGCGACAAATCCGGTCGTATAATCGCATAGAACGATTTCTCCGGGCTTTGGGTGATACGTAAGAGCCATATCTATTGTGACGTCTCGAACCACTTTTGGTCGGCCAAGAGGACATGCGTGCCTCCGGTCAATCTGTCGCAGAATATTTTCGGTGAGATCATAACTTTGCTGCCTGATCAAACTTTCCGTCGCGACATGAAGGCCTTATGCAAATCGGAAAGCTCGCTAACAATACTGCGGCTGATTCTAAGGTCATTCATGACTTCAGCAACGACATCACGTTTCTATGGCAGCTCGGCGACGATGATCGCTGAAGCGTTTACCACCCGCACGTTCCGTACTGTAGCCATTAGCCTTCCATGGTTTGCAGAGCAGGGATGCGCTCGAGTTCGACCGTCACACCGGCATATCGATTTTCGACTGTCTTAATCAGGCCGCCGTTTTTTACGATATCCACCTGCCATCTCACGCCTATTACCAAATATTCTAGGGCAAACCCGGCAGGGGAGTCGACAAAGTCGAATACGATCTTTTCACCGGTGCGAGGGCAATGTTCCATTTCCACGGTGCCGACAACTTGATCTTCTTCGCTAGGCCCTTCAACGAACTTAACAAGCATAGAAGTTGCCCTCCGCGTCCTGACAATTCTCCAGGCGGCGGCGATGGTCACTAAAGCGCTCACCGCCTGTGCGCTCGGTACGGTAGCCATTCGCTTTCCAAGGCTTGCAGAGCTTACAACCGGCGCGCTGGTTGCGACTGCGTCGTCGTTTATGATGCATTGATCCCTGCCTCTATTAAACGGCGCACCGCTTCGGGGCGCGAAAGTTGTTCCTCGTGCGCCTCGATCCATTGATCGAGAGCGGTAAGCTGATCGGGCTGCAAGCGTACCATAATCGGCGTTCCTATTCCTGTCCGAGGGCGCCCGCCGAGGTTTTTGATATCACTGCTTGACCGATTCATGGGTTATTGATACCACAAAGGCGAACCGAGGCAAGGCGGCAACCTTACCCCGGCTCTAACCGCAACCGTCTGTTTAGGAGACGATCATGGCTTCTCACGCTGTAGGGCCGGACTCTGTCCGCGCCAACCCGATTTCACATAATTCCCGCCGCCAAATTCTGAGGGCTCTTGCCGCTGCGCCGGTTGCAGCGCTTCCTGTCGCTGCGGCCGCCGTTGGCCGCGTCAATACAGGAGACGAAGCAATGAATATGCATAGCACGATCGCTACTTTGGGAAACGAATGCGAAGAGGACGCCATCGCGGCATCCAAGAGGATCGATGGCGAATTCTGGTCAGCGCACGGCAAGTGGAAGTCGGTGGATGCCGAATGGAAGCAAGCACTTAGTGGCAACCCCGATATGCAAGATGATGAGTTTTCGATGTGGGGCGACAAGTATAGAAACGCGTTCGATGATATGCTTGCCGTGAATGTGACGACATTGGTGGCGCTCTACATGAAGATGTCACTCATCGAAGAGACACCGCAAACGCAATTCCGAGAGATTAGGGTCCGGAACCATAAACGGGATTCACAGCAGCGTCGGGATGTGATTCACCTGT
>CAYGOH010000070.1:0-4401 GCA_964351385.1 uncultured Sphingobium sp.
CACACGACGCATACCCAACTCCCATAACAGTCAGACGGAGCAACCATTGCAAAGTTTTCCGCCATAGAAATCAAAATGGCGGCCTCCTTACACGGGGTTAGCCGCGCCGGGAAGCCGCCATTCGAAATTCGCGACTCACGCTTGCCCGGTCACCGAACAAGCCCGAGGCCCGGACAGCACTTACTGCTTGCTGTCGATATAATCGATCGCATCCTTGACGGTGCCGATCTTCTCAGCGGCATCGTCCGGAATTTCGACGCCGAATTCTTCGTCGAACGCCATCACCAGCTCAACGAGGTCAAGGCTGTCAGCGCCCAGATCGTCAATGAAGCTTGCATCCTCGGTCACCTTGTCCGGCTCGACGCCCAGATGCTCGATGACGATTTTCTTTACGCGATCCGCAGTCTCACTCATGAGTGGTCCTTCTTTGATATCCCAAGATGAATGGGTGTTAATTTCTTAATGCGCTCCTGCCCTAGTGCCAAGGGAACCAAGAGGCAAGAGGGTGATGTAGAAGTCTGTTCAGCTTCGATCAAACTATACGGTCAGATCATCGCCATGCCGCCATTGACATGCAGTGTCTGCCCGGTGACATATCCGGCTTCTTTGGACGCCAGATAAACCGCAGCGGCAGCGATGTCATCGCCTTCGCCCAATGCCCCGGCTGGAATTTTTCCAAGAATGGCGCCTTTTTGCGCATCATTGAGCGCATCGGTCATTGCCGACCGGATGAAACCGGGCGCGACGCAATTCACCGTTACGCCACGGCTCGCCAGCTCGGCGGCGAGCGCCTTGGACATGCCGATCAGTCCCGCCTTGGACGCCGCATAGTTCGCTTGCCCCGGATTTCCTGTCACGCCGACGACCGATGTTACCGAGATGATGCGGCCAAAGCGGGCCTTCATCATCGGTTTCGCCGCCGCGCGGGCAAGGCGGAAGGCTGCCTCCAGATTGATGCGGATAACATCTTCCCATTCCTCATCCTTCATCCGCAGGATCAGGTTGTCGCGGGTGACGCCGGCATTGTTGACGAGAATATCGAGCTTGCCGCCCAGCGCTTCGACCGCAGAGGGCACCAGCGCATCGACAGAGGCTGCATCGGACAGATTGCAGGGCAATTGCACATGATCGCCGCCCAGAGAGTTTGCGAACGCGCCCAGCTTCTGCACATTGCTGCCCGAAAGCGCGAGCTTCGCGCCCTGCGCCGCCAACCCCTTTGCAATAGCAGAACCGATACCCCCGGATGCGCCTGTGACAAGCGCCGTCATACCCGTCAAATCAAACATATACCTAACTCCTATTCCCCACGGAACACCGGTTTGCGGCGCTCCACAAAAGCGTCAATGGCTTCCTGATTGTCGGCCGTGGCATGCGCCAAAGCCTGCATCGCAGCCGACATCTGCAATATATTGGACAGCGTAGTATCCTGCCCTTCGCGCAACAGCCGCTTGGTCATGCGCGTGGCGTGGGCCGGGTGGCTCGCAATCTTCGAAGCGATGTCCTGCGCCTTTGCCAGCAACCCGTCATCCTCGACGACATGGCTCACAAGGCCGATTTGAAGCGCTTCATCGGCATTGATCGTTTCGCCGGTCAGCGCCAATTCGCTTGCTTTCGAAAAGCCTATAATGCGCGGCAGCAGCCACGCTCCGCCATCACCCGGTATGATGCCCAGAGTTACGAAGCTGCAGGCGAACTTTGCGGAACGCGCGGCAATGCGGATGTCGCACATGCAGGCAAGATCGCACCCCGCACCAATCGCAGGACCGTTGACAGCTGCTATCACGGGGACTTCAAGTGACTGAAACAGGTTCGGCAGACGCTGAATACCATAACGGTAATTACGCCTCGTCTGCACGGACACTGAAGCCCGCAACCCACCTGTATCCGGCGTTTGCATGGCCTTTAGATCGCCGCCGCTGGAAAACGCCGTCCCTGCCCCCGTCAGAATGACCGCGTGAATGCCGATATCCTGATCCGCCGCCTCCATCACCTCGCACAATGCATCGACCATGATGTTGTCGGAGACCGGATTGCGCTTCTCCGGCACGTTGAGTGTGACCGTAAGGATCGGACCGTCACGTCGCGTCAAGAGGACATCGCCCATGCTTATACAGCCCCTGCAAACGCCTCGATATCGTCCATTGTAACAATACTGGTGATGTTGGCTTCAGGCGCGATACGCTTGACCATCGGGCCCAGTACCTTGCCGCCCAGCTCAACAAAATCGGTAACGCCGGCCTCCCACATCGCTGCAACGCTCTCGCGCCAGCGCACCCGGCCTGTCACCTGCTCGACAAGGCGCGCGCGAATATCGTCGGGCGCGGCAATAGGCGCAGCCAGCACATTGGCGTAAACCGGAAGCAGCGGTGCATTGATGCTTGCCTTGGCCAGCGCCTCTTCCATCGCATCGGCAGCGGGCTGCATCAGCGGGCAGTGAAACGGTGCGGAAACCGGTAGCAGGACGCCGCGCTTGATGCCATGCTCCTTCACCAGTGCCACGGCCCGCTCAACCGCGCCGGCATGACCGGAAATCACGACCTGGCTGGGATCATTGTCATTGGCGACAGTGCACACCTCGCCCTCGGCAGCGGCATCGGCCAGCGCCTGCGCCTTCTCGATATCCGCGCCGAGCAGAGCCGCCATTGCGCCCTCGCCGACGGGAACCGCTGCCTGCATCGCCTGCCCGCGCAACTTCAGCAGCCGCGCCGCCGTCTGCACGTCGAACGCTTCCGCCGCGCACAGGGCTGTATATTCACCAAGGCTGTGGCCCGCCACAAAGTCACCCTTGTCCGCCAGCCGCAGGCCCGCCTCTTTTTCCAGGACGCGCAGCGTGGCGATAGCATTGGCCATGATCGCCGGTTGCGCATTTTCGGTGAGGGTCAGGTCGCTGTCCGGCCCATCGCACATGATGCGGAATAAATGCTGCGACAGCGCCTCGTCGACCTCCTGAAACAGCTCCTTTGCGGCCGGGCTGGCTTCGGCCAGCGCCTTTCCCATACCGACAGACTGGCTGCCCTGACCCGGAAAAATGAATGCGCGCATTGATTATTGTCCCCGTTATTTCGGAAAGGCTTTCGAAAATGAAGAAGGTCTCCATAGCGATTTGACGCGCTGTTGGAAGAGTGTTGGACTCCAACAGGGGAAAAACCTTGCAAAGGCGAACCTTTTCCGCCATAGGCCCGCCTTCGCGAATGGTCGTCCATGCGTGAAGAACTGTTTAAAGACAGCCGGAGGGGCGTCCGCACGGTGCGGCGTCAGCGATCGGCAACAGAAAGAGAGCAAGCACCCATGCCGCTATACGAGCATGTATTTCTTGCGCGTCAGGACCTGGCCCAAGCCCAGGTGGACGCGCTGGCGGAAGCCGCAACAGCCATAGTCGAAGCGAACGAAGGCAAGGTCACGAAGGTCGAGACCTGGGGCCTGCGTGGACTCGCCTACAAAATCGCCAAGAACCGCAAGGCGCATTATGTGATGCTCAACATCGACGGCCCGGCCAATCTGGTCGCCGAGCTGGAGCGTCAGACCCAGATCAACGAGGACGTGATCCGCTATATGACCATCAAGGTCGATGAGCTGGAATCCGGCCCGTCGGTAATGATGCGCAAGGGTGATCGCGAACGTCGCGGCCGCCGCGACCGTGACGGCGAATAAGGAGCACTGACACCATGGCACGCCCATTTTTCCGCCGCCGCAAGAGCTGCCCCTTCTCCGCGAAGAACGCTCCCAAGATCGATTACAAAGACGTTCGTCTGCTGCAGGGCTTCGTGTCCGAACGCGGCAAGATCGTCCCGAGCCGCATCACCGCGGTGTCCGCCAAGAAGCAGCGCGAGCTGGCCCAGGCCATCAAGCGCGCCCGTCATCTGGGCCTTCTGCCCTACATCGTGAAGTGAGGAGCTGAACAATGGAAATCATTCTGCTCGAACGGATCGAGAAGCTCGGCGCCATCGGCGACATTGTCACCGTACGCGACGGCTATGCCCGCAACTATCTTCTTCCCAACAAGAAGGCCCTGCGCTCCAACGCCGCCAACAAGGCCGTGTTCGATGCCAATCGCGCCCGCATTGAGGAAGAAAATGCTGCGCGCCGTACCACGGCTGAAAAAGAAGCCGGCAGCGTGGAAGGTCATCAGATCGTCCTCATTCGCCAGTCTTCGAACTCCGGCCAGCTGTACGGCTCGGTTGCCGTGCGCGACATCGTCGAAGCTCTGCATGCCGATGGCCACGAAGTCGTCTCAAAGGCGATGGTTGTGCTCGAACGCCCGATCAAGACTCTCGGTGTGTTCGACGTCCGCGTCAACCTGCACCCCGAAGTCGCCGTCACCATTCAGGTGAACGTCGCTCGCTCCCCTGAAGAAGCCAATCTTCAGAAGAGAGGGAATGCTAAAAACAGTTCATCGATAAC
>CAYGOH010000070.1:4411-11235 GCA_964351385.1 uncultured Sphingobium sp.
AAGGCGTCGACGTGATGGCCGAGATGTTCGAAAAGGACGAAGCGGGCTTCACCGAAGAGTTCGATCCGAATGCCGAGCCCGGCGAAATCGCCGGCGACCTCGAAGATGCGCCCGCACTGGCAGCCGCAGCGTCCGGGGAAGAATCGGAAGCCTGAATTTCGGCAATCACTCGATAAAGATCAAAACCCGCCGGAGCAGTCCGGCGGGTTTTTCTTTGTGCGAGTGAAGATAGCTATCAACACTCTACAGGTGCATGAAATCCCGCTCGTAGCTCTCCATATGCGCGCCGCAATCGACGGCGATCACTTGCCCCGTCACGGCGCTTGCCTGCGCCAGAAAACAAACCGCCTCTGCTATCTGATCAGGCTGCGGCAGGCGGCCGAGCGGCATCATCGCGGCATTCCGGGCGACCTGATCGGGCGTATAATCGTCCGTGGCCAGAGTAAGGCCCGGGGCAACCCCATTGACCCGTATATTTTTCGGTGCAAGCTCTTTGGCAGCGATTTTCGTGAATCCGGCCAAAGCCTGTTTGGCGAGCGTGTAAGAAAGCTGATCGCCATGCGGATTGGCCAGACGCTGATCCAGAATGTTAATGACAGCACGATCATTTCGCGAGGCGCTGTCCTCCGCAAGAAAGCGTGTGAGTTGGACAGGAGCGACGCAGTTCACCGCATAGTGCCGCATCAATTCACTTGATGTCGCAATTTCCAAACGGTCCTGCCCGAATATGGCCGCGCTGTTGACCAGAAGATCAGGGACCTGCCCGTAGTGACCGACAATCTCTTGCATCAGCCTGACAGCAGCATCCGGCAGCTCGAAATCCGCCACGAAACCGTGCCAAATAGCGCCCGTCGCGCTCAAAGCCTCTTCCAACTCAGGATCTAGCGCCACATCGTGGCTGCCATGAACGGCGAGGCGATACCCTTTACGCGCCAGAGCGGCGGAGATCACTCCGCCCAGACGGCGATGCCCGCCGGTTACGAGGGCAAGCGGCGCCTCATGTTCGATCGTCACTATTATAGACCCATCAGTTGCAGCACTTCCTTGCGACTTTTATCGTCGTCGCGGAAGACGCCCATCATCCGGCTCGTCTTCATCACGACATCGGGGGTACGTACGCCGCGCCCGGTCATGCAGCCATGGGTCGCCTCTATAACTACGGCCACGCCACGTGGATGCAGGTTTTCCCAGATGCAGTCCGCCACTTCTGCCGTAAGCCTTTCCTGGACCTGAAGACGACGCGCGAAGCCGTGCAGAACGCGCGCAAGCTTCGATATGCCCACGACATAGTCGCCGGGCAGGTAGGCGATATGCGCACGTCCGACAATCGGAGCCATATGATGCTCGCAATTGGACTGAAACGGGATGTCGCTCAGCACGACAATCTCGTCATATCCGCCGACCTCGTGAAAGATGCGTGACAGGTGGATGGCGGGATCTTCGGCGTAACCCTCGCAATATTCCTTCCACGCCCTCGCGACACGCTTGGGTGTATCCAGCAGACCTTCGCGCTCGGGATCGTCCCCGGCCCAGCGAATGAGAGTGCGGACAGCGGCGGCGACATCATCGGGCACGGCAATTTTCGAAGTTGCCGTCTCGTTCGTGTCACTGCATCCCATATCATTCATCCCCTTTTTTCTGTGCCATGCGCATTGCATATGGGATGCGCGACGTAAATTGCCAAAAAAACCAAGCCTGGTTGACCTTACGGCATCGCTTCGGGATACCCATCAATCACCAATATGGCCCGAACTATGGCCAAAACGCCCCTTGCACTTCCTGACGACAGGAGCACATTAGGTTCTCGATAATCGATACCCGGCGCAGGAGAGCGATATGGAAGCCTATATATACGACGCTGTGCGCAGCCCGCGCGGGCGCGGCAAGCCTGACGGTGCGCTACACGAGATAACGCCTATCGAATTGGCCTCACAGATATTGCGCAGCGTTCCGGAGCGCACCGGCATCGACACCACCGATATCGATGATGTCATATTGGGATGCGTGACTCCGGTCGCCGAGCAAGGGGCAGACATCGCCCGGGTCGCGGTACTCAACTCGGATTATGCGGAGACCGTTCCGGGCGTGCAGATCAACCGGTTTTGCGCATCTGGGCTCGAAGCCGTAAACATGGCGGCGGCCAAAGTGGCGTCGGGAGAAGCCAATTTTGCCATCGGCGGTGGCGTTGAATCGATGAGCCGCATTCCCATGGCATCCGATGGTGGGGCCTGGGCAACCGACCCTGCCGTGGCCTACAAAACATATTTCGCGCCGCAGGGCATTGGCGCCGACCTGATTGCCACGAAATTCGGTTTTTCGCGTGCGGACTGTGATGCTTATGCAGTCGAAAGCCAGAAGCGCGCCAAGAAAGCGTGGGATGAAGGGCGCTTTGCCAGATCGATCCTGCCGATCCGCGATGTGATGGGCGAAGTCGTGCTGGATCATGACGAGCATATGCGGCCCGAGGCCGACATGCAGTCGCTCGGCGCGCTAAAGCCCAGCTTCAAGGCGATGGGGGAGGAAATGCCCGGCTTTGATGCAGTCGCGCTGATGAAATATCCTGAAGTTGAGAAAATCGACCATGTCCACCACGCCGGAAACAGCTCCGGCATCGTCGACGGTTCCGCCGCCGTTTTGATCGGCAACAAGGCGATGGGCGAGAAATATGGCCTGAAACCCCGCGCTCGCATCCGGGCGATGGGCTCGATCGGCAGCGAGCCGATGATCATGCTGACCGGGCCGGAGAGTGTCGCGACGAAGCTGCTGGAGCGATCTGGCATGAGCACGTCCGATATCGACCTGTGGGAGCTGAACGAAGCCTTTGCCAGCGTCGTACTGCGCTACATGCAGGCGATGGGGCTCGACCATAGCCAGATCAACGTCAACGGCGGTGCAATCGCGATGGGCCATCCGTTGGGTGCCACTGGCGCGATGGTGCTGGGCACCGCGCTTGATGAGCTGGAACGCTCCGGCAAGGGCACGGCGCTGATCAACCTGTGCGTTGGCGCAGGCATGGGCACCGGCACAATCATAGAACGTATATAAAAAATATAGCGGAAAGGATTGAAAAAATGAGCAATACTATCCGTTTCGACGTCGATGACGAGGGTATCGCGACACTGACAATCGATGTTCCCGGTCAGACCATGAATGTTATCGGAGCAGAGTTCCTCTCCGATCTGGAGGCTGCGATTGACCGGCTGTCGAGCGACGACTCGATCAAGGGCGCGGTGGTCGCTTCTGGCAAGGACAGCGGCTTCATGGCGGGCATGGACCTCAAAGGCATGGAAACGATGCTGCTGCCGCCCAAGGGACAGCCACTCGACATGGCGACGCTGTTTGAGCGGGTGTTCGAATTGAACCGCATCCTGCGGAAGCTGGAAACCTGCGGCAAACCCGTCGCTTGCGCGATCGAGGGCATTTGCGTGGGCGGCGGGTTTGAGCTGGCGCTCGCCTGTCATCATCGCGTGGTGGGGGACAGTTCCAAGACGCAGCTCGGCCTGCCCGAAATTCTGGTCGGCCTTTTTCCCGGAGGCGGCGGCAGCCAACGCTTTTCTCGCATTACCGGCGCACAGACCGCACTGATGTACATGCTTCAGGGCAAACTGTTCAAGCCTGCCGAAGGTGCGGCACTCAAGCTGATCGACGAAGTCGTCCCGGTTGGCACGGCGCCCGACGCGGCAAAATCGTGGGTGAAGGATAATCCTTCGGCATCTACACAGCCCTGGGATGTAAAAGGATTTAAGGTGCCAGGCGGCGGATCTGCGATGAACCCGGGCTTTGCCATGACGTTCATGGGCGCAACGCCGATGATGCAGAAACAGGCACAACGCAACATGAACGCGCCGATCGCCCTGCTCTCAGCCGTCTATGAGGGGCTGCAACTGCCGATGGACCGTGCCATCCGGATCGAGAGCAAATATTTCGCCAAGGTCTTGAGCAAGCCGCAGGCGCGCAACATGGTCCGCACCCTGTTCGTCAACAAGCAGGCGGCCGAGCGCGGCGCGCGCCGTCCCGCCGACATTCCGCCCAGCCCGACAGTCAAGCTCGCGATGCTCGGTGCAGGCATGATGGGCGCTGGCATCGCCACCGTCGCCGCGCAAGCGGGCATGGACGTCCTGCTGCTGGATCGCGACATGGCATCTGCCGAAAAAGGCAAGGCCCATGTCGAGGCGCAGCTTCAGAAGCGCGTCTCCCGTGGCAAGATGACGCCGGACAAGATGGCCGAAATACTCGCGCGCGTGACACCGGTGACCGAGGTCGACGATCTGAAAGGGTGCGATTTCGTAATCGAGGCGGTTTTCGAGGATCCCGGCATCAAGGCCGACATCACTAAACGGGTGGAGGCGGTGCTCGGCCCGGATACGATTTTCGGCTCGAACACCTCGACACTCCCCATCACTGGTCTCGCAAAAGCATGGAGCAAGCCGGAAAATTTCATCGGCATCCATTTCTTTTCCCCGGTCGAAAAAATGCCGCTGGTGGAAATCATATTGGGTGAGAAAACCGGGCCACAAGCGATTGCAAAGGCGCTGGATTTTGTGCGGCAGATCAGGAAAACGCCGATTGTCGTCAACGACAGCCGCGGTTTCTACACATCGCGCTGTTTCGCAACCTATGTGAGCGAAGGCACGCAGATGGTGGCAGAGGGCGTCAACCCTGCGCTGATTGAGAATGTCGGCAAGCAGCTTGGCATGCCGGTTGGTCCGCTCGCTGTGTCGGACGAGGTCTCGATAGAGCTGGGTCACAAGGTGATGACCGCGACGAGGGCGGCGCTCGGGGACGCCTACACGGCGACCGCAGCCGACGACGTGATCGAAAAAATGGTCGTCGATCTCGGACGGTTCGGGCGTAAAAACAGCAAGGGATATTATGACTATCCTGCGGACGGACCCAAGCACCTCTGGCCCGGCCTTGCCGAGCATTTCCCGCGCGCCGCCGTGCAACCCTCCCCCGAGCAAGTGCGCGAACGTCTGCTCTACCGTCAGTTGATCGAGTGCGCCCGTTGCTTTGAGGAAGGGGTGCTTATGGAACCTGAAGACGGGGATCTGGGTGCCATTTTCGGTTGGGGTTTCGCGCCATGGACCGGCGGTCCGTTCAGCCATATCGATACCGTCGGCCTGTCGAAGGTCGTCGAGACGCTGGACAAGCTGACGCAAAGCCAGGGCGAACGCTTTTCACCCACACAACAATTACGTGATATGGCGGCCAGCGGTTCGACTTTCTACGGAACCGCCAAACAGGCTGCCGCTTAACGAGATTTTCGTATCATTGCTACATTGCCAGACCAGGCATCCTGCCGCTAATCGGAGCGGCACGCCTTGTTGTTTGCCCTATAATTCGGGAGTGAAGCATGTCGGATAAGCCCACCATTCTCGTCACGGGCGGTGCCGGATATATTGGCAGCCACGCCGTATTGGCGCTGACCGATGCAGGGTGGCCTGTCGTCGTCATCGACAATCTTTCGACCGGATTTCGATTCGCCATTCCCGAAGGCGTTCCGCTGATCGAGGCGGATATCGCCGATCAGGAAACGGTCGAAGCCGTGCTGCGCGACCATGATGTTCGCGCCATCATGCATTTTGCGGGGTCGATCATCGTTCCTGAATCGGTCGAAAATCCGCTCAAATATTATCACAACAACACGGTGAACAGCCGCGCGCTGATCGAAAGCGCGGTGCGTTGCGGCGTACCGCACTTCATCTTTTCCTCGACCGCGGCCACCTATGGCATCCCCGAGGAAAGCCCGATCAGTGAAAGCTGCCCGCAAAAGCCGATCAACCCCTATGGCATGTCGAAGCTGATGACCGAAATCATGCTGGACGACGTCGCCAAGGTGCATCCATTCAACTATTGCGCGCTGCGCTATTTCAACGTCGCAGGCGCAGACCCGCAGGCGCGCAGCGGTCAGGCCACCCAAGGCGCCACCCATCTGATCAAGGTCGCTGTCGAGGCGGTGCTGGGCAAGCGCGACCATGTCGCGGTGTTCGGCACCGATTATGACACGCCCGACGGCACCTGCATCCGCGATTATATCCATGTGTCCGACCTGGCAGCCGCGCATGTGCTGGCTCTCGAAGCGCTGATCGCGGAGCCGCAAGCCAACCATCGGGTGAACTGCGGGTACAGCCGCGGCTTTTCGGTACTGGAAGTGCTCGATGCCGTGGATCGTGTAACCAACAGGCCCATTGAGCGCCGCATCGAAGGCAGGCGAGCAGGCGACCCGCCTACCCTGGTCGCGGACAATCGCGCGATTATGGAGCGGTTTCCGTGGAAACCCAAGCACGACGACCTCGACACGATCATCACGCATGCATTGACGTGGGAGCGCCGGTTGAGCGAGCTTCGCTCCTGATGCAAATCACTGCCTAATATTTAGGCAAAGCCGGTCAAAACTGCTCGAATCACAAGCATTATAGACATTTGTTGCTGCATCGCGGAAGCTCTTGCCCGAGTCGCTTTTCGCGGGGTTCGGGGTTGCGCTTTTTACAGCTGTTTTCCGTGCCTGCGAAACCCGGCCGTCAAATTGATCTAAGGTGGGATTTTGATGAAAAAGATCGAGGCTATCATCAAGCCGTTCAAGCTGGACGAAGTCAAAGAGGCTCTGCACGAGGTCGGCGTGTCCGGCATCACCGTGACGGAAGCCAAGGGCTTTGGCCGTCAGAAAGGCCACACCGAGCTCTACAGGGGCGCCGAATATGTGGTCGATTTCCTGCCCAAGGTGAAGCTTGAGGTTGTTGTGGAAGATGGATTGGCGGAGCGCGTCGTGGAGGCAATCGCCAACTCGGCGCAGACCGGCCGCATCGGCGACGGCAAGATTTTCG
>CAYGOH010000071.1:0-2119 GCA_964351385.1 uncultured Sphingobium sp.
ATTGGGATCGGTCCGGAACTCAGCCTTGTTCAGGCTACCGTCCAGAGCCGCGTTCAACAACGCGCGCGTGACCTGAATCGGCATGCGGCTGCCGACGCCATATTTGCCGCCGGTCCAACCGGTATTGACCAGCCAGCAGGTCACGCCGCCCTTATTGATCCGCTCCTTGAGCGGGTTGCCGTAGACGGTCGGGTGACGCGGCATGAACGGCGCGCCAAAGCATGTCGAGAACGTCGCAGAGGGCTCAGTCACGCCGATTTCCGTACCGGCGACACGGGCGGTATAGCCCGACAGGGAGTGATACATCGCCTGCTCCGGCGTCAGACGCGCAATCGGAGGCAGCACGCCATAGGCATCCGCTGTCAGGAAGATGATGTTCTTGGGAACCGGGCCGAGATTATCCTTCGATGTGTTCGGAATGAAATCGATGGGATAGGAGCCGCGGCTATTTTCTGCCAGCGTCGCATCGTCCAGGTCGATTTCCCGGGTGTCGGGGTCGATCACGACATTTTCGAGCACTGTACCGAAGCGCTTGGTCGTCGCGTAAATTTCCGGCTCTGCTTCGGGCGAGAGGCGGATCATCTTGGCGTAGCAACCGCCTTCGAAATTGAACACTGCGGTATCGGACCAGCCATGTTCGTCATCGCCGATCAACGTACGGCTCGCATCCGCGCTCAGCGTGGTCTTTCCGGTGCCGGAAAGTCCGAAGAACACCGCAGTGTCACCATCAGGTCCGATATTGGCCGAACAGTGCATCGGCATGACGCCCTGCAACGGCAGCAGGTAGTTGAGGATGCCGAAAACCGACTTCTTCATCTCTCCGGCATATTCCGTGCCGCCGATCAGGATCAGCTTTTCCTTGAAATTAACGGCGATAACGGTCTCGCTGCGGCAGCCATGGCGAGACGGATCGGCACGGAAGGAAGGCAGGTCGATGATCGTATATTCAGGATCAAAGCCGGCCAACTCTTCGGCTGACGGACGCACCAGCAATGTCCGAATGAAGAGATTGTGCCATGCATATTCATTGATGACGCGTACGTTGACACGATATTCCGGCTGAGATCCGCCGAACAGGTCAGCGACATAGAGCTGCCCCTTGTCCTTCAGGGCTGCCAGAAAATCCTCTTTCAGCGCAGCGAAATGCTCGGGGCTCATCGCGACGTTGGTCTTGCCCCACCATACGTTGTTCTCGGTTACGTCGTCCCTGACGATGAACTTGTCGGTGGCGGACCGCCCGGTATGTTTGCCGGTCGCGACGACAAAGGGGCCGTCCTTGGCCAACAGGCCTTCTTCATTTTTTACGGCTGCTTCGACCAGTGGTCCCGTGCCCAAATTCCAATGGAGCTTGGCGGACGTCTCAAAGCCCTGATCGGTAAGTGAAGTCGAGGAATACGCCTGCACGCGTGTCTCCCAATCTTATAGTTAAAACAGTACCGCTTCAGCGGAAGCAAAAACAGGCCATCTAGGATCGCGACTCTATGCGCACTGCGACCTTCGCGACTTTATTGTTTATAGCCATTCCCGTTAGGGACTCGGGACGCGAATAAGCGCCCGGAAGCCCCGCGTCAAACTTTGTCGTGGTTAATGATGGTCTTTTTCCAGGGAGCGTTGCGAGATCGCATCCATTGCGATAATCCCCCCTCAATCATGACGGATACCGCCTCCCCTTCAATCGCGCTGATCGACGACGACCGCAACATCCTGACGTCATTGTCTATTGCACTGCAGGGGGAAGGTTTCACGACCCGGCTATATTCCGATCCCGAAGCGGCGCTGAAGGCGCTGTCGGATAATCCTGCCGATCTTGCCGTCTGCGATATTAAAATGCCGCGGCTCGATGGCGTGGAACTGCTTCGAAGGCTGCGCGAAAAGAGCCAGATTCCTTTCATATTCCTGACATCGAAGACCGATGAAATCGATGAGGCGTTGGGGCTGGCGATGGGCGCTGACGACTATATAGCCAAACCCTTTTCCCAACGGCTCCTTATTGCGCGGATTCGCGCGATTTTGAGGCGGACGGAGATCAACAGGCATGCCGCCGTGGAAGACGCGCAGCCCGCCGAGATCCTTCAGCGCGGTCGGCTGGAAATGGACCCCGACCGCCATCTCGTAAAAT
>CAYGOH010000071.1:2129-11148 GCA_964351385.1 uncultured Sphingobium sp.
GACAGAATTCCTCATCCTTGAGGCACTGGCGCATCGGCCGGGCGTCGTGAAGACCCGCAACCAACTGATGGACGTGGCCTATCAGGACGATATTTACGTCGATGACCGAACCATCGACAGCCACATAAAACGTCTGCGGCGCAAATTCCGTGAGGTAGACGCCGAGTTCAACGCTATAGATACCCTATATGGCGCCGGATATCGATTTTCAGAAGAATAGGCTGCTGCCCGAGCTGCCCTGGCGGAGCGGATTCAGCCTGACCTGGCGCATTCTGGCGGTCAATATCATTACGCTTGCAATGCTGGCGGGCGGCTTTTTCTACATCGACAGTTATCGCGCGCGCGTGATCGATGAGCGCATTTTCCAGTCCGAACGGCGCATGGAGATGGTGCGGGACATGATGGCATATGTCCCCGCCGCCAGACGCGACGATGTCATGACGAATCTCGCGCGCCTTGGTGACGAACGTGTGCGGCTGTACGATGCGGACGGCAAATTGGTGTTCGACAGCGAACAATCCGCTGACATCAGCTATGAACTCGTCGACCCCGCCGAGGAGCCGCTGAAAAGGCATGTTGCGCGTGGGTTGGACTTGGTTGTTGATGCGATCGTACGCGCGACGCCCCTGCCCCCGTTCGAGGAACCGCAGCAGGATATCGCGCAGTCCTGGGCTGAAATCGCCACGGCTACGAAGCGCGATCATGGCTATGCGAGCGCAAAATATGCGCCGGATCGCACCCCGATGATCACGGCCGCCATTCGCCTCCACAATGGCGAGAGCATCCTGACGATCACCAATGCGCGCGACATTACAAAGGCCGTGCGGGCAGAACGCCTGCGTCTGGCCCTGGTGCTGTTGATGGCGATAATCACGTCTACCTGGCTGTCTTTGTTTCTGGCGCGCACTATCGTGCTGCCCCTCCGGCGACTGGCGCGTGGCGCGGCGCGGGTTCGGCTGGGTCGCGCGCGACAGGTGACGATCTCGCGCCTGCCCGACCGGCGCGATGAAATAGGCGCTCTTGCCCGATCGATCTCCGACATGACCGAGGCCTTGCGCAACCGGATCGACGCGACCGACAGTTTTGCTGCCGATGTCAGCCATGAGTTGAAAAATCCCATCGCGTCCCTGCGGTCTGCGCTTGATGGCCTCGAAACGATCGACAAGCCCGATCTCAAAAAGCAGTTGCTGGCCATCGCGCAAGACGATGTCCGTCGGCTCGACCGGCTTGTGACCGACATTGCAGAGGCATCTCGCATCGATGCCCAGCTGTCGCGCACACGCTTCGAGCTACTCGATATCGGGCAGCTGGTTGAAGAAATGATCGTTGGGCGCGAAGCACGCGGAATTCAGCGAGGCGTGCGGCTCGCCTTCGCGCGTCCTCGCCGCGATGTTGCCGTCGTGATGGGCGAAAAGGCACGCCTCATGCTCGTCATCGACAATCTGCTCGACAATGCAGTCTCCTTCTCGCCCGACGGCGGGCTGGTACAGGTTACCGCCACGGTGGCCGATGAAGAGGTCTTGCTCTGCGTGGAGGATGAAGGCCCCGGCGTGCCGGAGGAGGAGCGGGAAACCGTGTTCCGGCGCTTTCACAGCGTTCGACCCGAAAAAGAGGGGTTTGGACAGCATAGCGGCCTTGGTCTCGCCATCGCCCGCAGTATCGTCGAGGGGCATCAGGGCCGTATAACGATTGCAGATCGTGACAATGCGATGCAGGGCGCGCGCTTCGATGTGCACCTGCCGCTCGCGCATCTGGGCGACCCCGGGATTGGAACGGAATGAGCGTGAACGATACTTCCGTAACTGAAGCCCGCCCGGCAGATGCTGGCTATGCGGGAACCGTTCATGCGACCTGCGTTAAGATCGGCGACGAAGGCGTCCTCTTGATGGGGGGAAGCGGAAGCGGAAAATCCGACCTTGCGCTGCGTCTCATTGACCGGGGCGCCCGGCTTGTGAGCGACGATTACACCCACGTCGAGGCGATGAACGGCAAGGTTGCGGCCTCTCCACCCGCAACGATTGCAGGATTGATGGAAGTGCGCGGTATCGGCATCGTCACAATGGACCATGTATCGCATGTCGAGGTCTCCCTGATCGCCAGGCTGAACGAACCTGACGACGCGCTGCCGGAACGCTTTCCCCTGGAAAGGTCGACTGAACGATTGTGCGGCATGGACCTGCCGGTTCTGGCGCTGGCCGGGTTTGAATCAAGTGCTCCGATCAGGATAGAGTTAGCGTTGAAATCTCTTGGACAGGCGACGACGCCATGACGAGTGAAGCCGGATCCAAAGTCATCCTTCTCGTTTCGGGCATGTCCGGTGCGGGTAAGTCCACGGCGCTCAGAACGCTGGAGGATCTTGGCTGGGAAGTGGTCGACAATCTCCCGCTGATGCTGCTCGATCGCCTGATGGATGCGCCGAGCGCGCCTGATGCCAAGGATCGCGACAAACCGCTCGCGATCGGTATCGACGCACGTACAAGAGGTTTTAACGCGTCCGCAATCGTACAGCGGATAAAGACCCTGCGTGAAAATGAGGGATGGGACATAGAAACCCTCTACGTTGATTGCGCCGGGGCAGAGCTTGAGCGGCGTTATGCCGAAACCCGCCGTCGCCACCCATTGGCCGAGGACAGGCCGGCAACCGATGGCATAGCGCGTGAACGCGAGCTGACAGAACCCTTGCGGCGCTGGGCCACACAGGTGATCGATACGACGGCGATGTCGGTCAACGAACTTCAGCAGGAAATCCGCAGTCGATATGACCACGATCCCAATGAGCGCACTGTCCTGACCATTTTGTCGTTCGGTTTTTCGCGCGGTGTACCCCGTAACGCCGATCTCGTTTTCGATATGCGGTATTTGCGCAATCCCCATTGGGACAACGCCTTGCGCCCGAAAACCGGCCTTTCCGAAGATGTTGCCGCCTATATCGCGGATGATGTCGCTTATGAGCAAACACTCTCCCAGATCGAGCAACTTCTTGTGACCCTGATTCCTCGCTATCAAGAGCAGGGGAAATCCTATGTCACGATTGCGTTTGGGTGTACCGGCGGGAGACACCGGTCGGTTCATGTGGCTGAACGTGTCGGCAGCCACTTGCGTCGCGAGGGATTTTCGCCCACGGTCCTGCACCGCAACATAGAATCGGCATCGCATAACGCCCTCGAAGAAGGCAGCGGCCAACAAAAGCAGGAACTTCGGGGCGACAATTCTCAATGATCGGATTGGTTCTCGTAACGCACGGACAGCTGGCGGATGAATTCCGTACAGCGATGGAGCATGTCGTAGGCCCGCAAAAGGCCATCGAAACCATTTGCATCGGTCCGGAAGACGACATGGAGACCCGCCGCGCGGAGATTGCAAAGGCAGTCGAGGGCGTCAACGACGGCTCGGGCGTTATATTGCTCACCGACCTGTTCGGCGGCACGCCCTCCAATCTTGCGATTTCCCTCCTGAAAACTGGCGAAATAGAAGTGATCGCCGGCGTCAATCTGCCGATGTTGATCCGCCTTGAAAGCGCCCGCAAGTCGATGAAAATCGGTGCTGCGGTTACTGCCGCGAGGAAGGCTGGGCAAAAATATATCAGCGTTGCATCCGAATTGCTGGGCGCGGACAAATGACGGAGGTCCGCCGGGAGGTCCAGATCCTCAACCGGCGCGGTCTTCACGCACGCGCCAGCGCAAAATTCGTCACGCTTGCCAGCTCATTGCCCGCCAGGATTACCGTGCACAAGGATGGCTCCAAGGTGGCGGGAACCTCCATCATGGGTCTGATGATGCTGGGCGCGGCAATGGGGGACACCATTGTCATGACCGCGTCGGGCGAAGGGCGCGACGATGCGCTCGACCAACTGGCTGCACTGATCGCCGATAAATTCGGCGAAGAGTGACCTCTGCGTTGCGCATTGCACCAGAAGCCGGCTGAAGCTACGGCCTTTTTCCGAGAGAGGCGCAAGCGGGGCATTATATGCGGCGGGAAATAACCGGATATTCCAATCCGCTGGTCAAACAGGTTCGGGCACTGCGGGAAAAGAAACACCGCAAAAGAGCCGGGCTGTTTCTGGCGGAGGGGCTTCGCATCCTGACCGAGGCGCGCGATGCGGGCGCCCTGCCCCAGATGCTGTTCTATTCGATGGATCAGACGCCGCACCCGCTCGCGCTCGAATTGATGGCCGCTGTCGACTCTTCGGGTGGCGAGATCATTGCCACAACGGACGACATTCTGGCCAAGATATCGGGAAAGGATAATCCGCAGACCGTCGTGGGTGTCTATGCGGACATGTTGACGTCGCTCGACGGGTTGGACCACACGGCATCGGACATATGGTTTGTTGCGCAATCACTGAGAGATCCCGGCAATCTCGGCACGATCCTGCGGAGCGGCGATGCGGTGGGCGCAGGTGGGCTTATCCTGATAGACGATTGCGTCGACCCATTTTCCGTGGAAGCCGTGCGCGCGAGCATGGGGGCATTGTTCACGCAAAAAATCGTACAGGCGAACTGGCCCGATTTTATCGCTTGGCTGCGCAAGGGCCCCGGCCAGCTGGTCGGCGCGAGCCTCAATACCTATTTCGATTATCAGGAGCCGAGCTATTCGGACCCGGCTTTCCTGCTGATTGGAAACGAGGCGCGCGGGCTGCCTGCGGATTATGAAACGGAATGCGACCTGCTGGTCAAAATCCCGATGCTGGGAAAGGCCGACAGCCTGAATGCGGCCGTTGCCACCGCCGTCATGGCGTATGAAATCCGCAACCAGTTCAGGCGGGCATGACGATGGCAGAGGCAACGCATCCTGCGCAAGGTGCCGGCGTCATGTGGCAGCACCGCCGGGTGCTGACGGCCAGTCTTGTCGGCACAGCCGTGGAATTTTATGATTTCTATATTTACGGCACCGCCGCATCGCTGGTGTTCGGACCGCTGTTTTTCCCCTCCTCTTCCCCGTCGCTACAGCTTCTCGCTGCCTATGCCAGCTTTGCCGTCGCGTTTTTCGCGCGCCCTGTGGGTGCAGCCGTTTTCGGGCATTTCGGGGATAGAATAGGCCGCAAGTCGACATTGGTCGCGTCGCTCATGCTGATGGGCGGATCGACACTGGCGATCGCGTTTCTGCCGACCTACGCCAGCATAGGATGGTGGGCGCCGTTACTGCTCTGCGTGATGCGGTTTGGACAAGGTTTCGGCCTGGGCGGCGAATGGGGCGGAGCGGCGCTTCTCGCCGTGGAAAATGCGCCGCCGGGCTGGCGCGCACGCTTTGGCATGTTCCCGCAGCTCGGCGCGCCGGTAGGCTTTCTGTGCGCCAACGGGCTGTTTCTGTTGTTGGGAGAGATGTTGTCCGAGGCTGATTTCACGGCATGGGGCTGGCGTCTGCCCTTTCTGGCGAGCGCGATACTGGTGATACTGGGCCTCTGGATCCGATTGAAGCTGACGGAGACGCCGGAATTCGCGAACGCTCTTGCCAAAGACCATGCGGCGCAAATGCCCCTTGTCGAAGTGGTGAGGCAGCATCCGAAGGCGCTGATTGCCGGGACTTTCGCCGTGGTCGCCTGTTTCGCGATCTTCTATATTACCACAGTGTTCGCGCTGGGGTACGGCACGGTCAATCTGGGCATCGCACGGACGCATTTCCTCGGCCTTCAGCTGATAGCGATCCTCTTCATGGCGGCAGGCATCATACTGGCCGGCTGGTGGGCGGATGCCCGGACACCGCAATTTGTCCTCATCGCCGGCTGCGTGTTCACGATACCGATGGGCATCATATTCGGCAGCTTGCTCGGAACCGCGAATTATCCAATGATCGTGCTCGCATTGGGCAGCGGACTGTTTGCGATGGGCTTCGTTTATGGTCCGCTTGGCGCGTGGCTGCCGTCGCTTTTTCCCGTCCGACTACGATATTCGGGGGTTTCCTTCGCATTCAACATGGGCGGAATCCTCGGCGGCGCGCTGGCTCCCATCGTCGCCAGCGGTCTTGTTGCGCGCTTTGGTGGCGTGACCGCCGGATTTTACATGTCTGTCGCCGCCGCCGTCAGCCTTGTCGCGCTCTGGTCTCGGAACCGCAGCACGCTATGATGCATTAATGTCGAAACTGATCTAGGTTGGTTGGCCAAATCAGAGACTGAACAGAACCCGGGACTATAATGCTTGCAATTTTTGCTCAGAGCGGGGCAGCGGACTCTTCCAATCTCGCTGCGAAATCCGATCAACTCAAAGCCAGTGCCTCTGGGGTCGTCAATTGGGTGTCCGATCACGCGATCGAGATTCTCTTTGCCGTCGCTGCAGGCTTCATCCTTTATCTCGGGATGGTCACGATAAAGGGCCTTCTCAGTAGGTTGCACAACCCTGAGAATTCGGAACAAAGCGTGATATCGCTTATAGGGCTGTACTTCTTTCGCACCACCCTTCTGTTCATCGTTGCACCGGCGATCTGAATCGTCGTCGGCTATATCGATCCGCCGGCACTGGTGTTCACCACCGTCAACTTCGTGTTCACCGTCCTCGCAGCGGTGCAGGCCGCGATCTGGGCGCGCGAGTTTATTCTCGGATTGGTGGAACGCCGCGCAAGCGAGAATGGCGAAAGCGAGACGCTGGTCAACGCGATGGGCCTGATCCGCGTATTTGTGACCTTTGCCCTGTTCGCGATCGCCACGATCATGGTGCTGGACAATCTGGGCGTCAACGTCACTGGCCTCGTCGCTGGTTTAGGGGTCGGCGGCATTGCGATCGGCTTGGCCGCTCAGGGCATATTCTCAGACCTGTTCGCCGCGCTGTCTATCATATTCGACAAGCCGTTCAGGCAGGGCGAGACCATTCATTATGACGGGACGGTCGCAACGGTCGAGCATATCGGGCTGAAAAGCACGAGGCTGCGCTCGGTCGAGGGTGAGGCGAAGATTATCTCCAACGCCAACCTGTTGGAAAAGGAAATCACCAATTATCAGGATATTGCCGTTCGCCGGTTCAGCATGCCGGTTGGCGTGATCTATCAGACGCCTCCGGAGAAGGCATTGCGCATCCCCGACATTTTGAGGGAAGCGATCGAAAGCGCCGGCGCCGAGTTTCAGCGTGCTGGCTTCTCCGGGTTTGGCGACAGCAGCCTGGACTTTGAGGTCTTCTTCTTCATTCACGGCAGCGACCTGACGGAAGCAGTCGCGATCCGCCATAATGTCGGCATGGCAATCTTGGCCCGCTTCGCCGAGGAAGGGCTGGAATTTGCTTATCCGACGCAGACCACGTTCACGGCGGCGCCGGACGGGACGATGATCTACCCGTTCACGCGGCCGCAAGATGCGGTGGAAACCGGGGGAGCATAATTGTTCTTGGAATTCAGGGCATTCCCCACAGGCTGGACGGATGCAGCATGCCGTCCTCCAGCCTGAAGGGAGTGTCGCGATCCCTCTCAAGCAGCAGTGCCCCGTCCAGATCGACCCAATCGGCCTGTTGCGCAAGAAGAAAGGCAGGAGCAATCGCTAGCGATGTGCATAGCATGCACCCGACCATGAGTTTTTTGCCAGCCTTGCCGGCTTCCTCGCGAAGGACGAGGCCTTCCGTCAGCCCACCTGCCTTATCGAGCTTGATGTTGATGACCTGAAAGGCGGAAAGTTTCGGGATATCCTTGCTATCCTGACAGCTTTCATCGGCGCAGAACGGAACCGGTGCATTCAGGCCGACCAGCGCATTCTCCTGCCCCCTCGGCAGCGGCTGCTCAACCATTTCAACGCCCATCTCGAAGAGCTGCCCGGCCAGGTCCAGCACGTTCTCAGAGGACCAGCTTTCGTTGGCATCGACGATCAGCCGGACATCGGGCGCGCCCTGCCGTACTGCTGCCACCCGGTCGAGGTCGCCTGCCCCGCCCAGCTTGCACTTCAGCAACGAAAATCCGCGCCTGACCGCAGCCTGCGCATCGCGCTCCATATCCGCAGGAGAATTCATGCTGATGGTGAACGCGGTCGGCAACGGCATTGGCGTCTCAAGCCCGGCCAGTTGCCACACCGGTGCCCCTGCCCGCTTTGCCTCCAGATCCCACAATGCGCAGTCAAGAGCGTTGCGCGCGGCACCCCTGGGCATATCGATCTGAATGGCTGTCCGGGAAAGGCCGCCGGAATGCGCAGCTTCGCAATAACTGCGGATGGCGGCCGCGCAGCCCTCTGCCGTCTCATCGTGATAATAGATCGCCGTAGCTTCGCCTTTACCGGTATACCGGCCATCGCTGACGGTGCACATGACAACATCGACATGCCGCTTGCTGCCGCGGCTGATGTTGAACGCGCCCGCCACCGGCCATCGTTCAACCGCGACTGAAACGAGCGAAATCATGCAATCCTGCAGCGTGCGGCAAAAACAGGCTGAAGCATCGCTTCAGCCGTTATGATCGGCAATCCATTTTTCCACGATCGGGGCAATTTTCGTGCGCCATTTATTGCCATTGAAAATACCATAATGGCCTACCGAGGTTGCCATATAATATTTCTTCATCTTCTCCGGCAAGCCGGTCGAGATGGTCAGCGCAGCCTTGGTTTGCCCCAAGCCGGAGATATCGTCCCGCTCCCCTTCCACGGCGAGCAATCCTACATCCTTTAACGCGCCAGTATCAATGCGCTTGCCGCGATGCACAAATTCACCCTTGGGCAGGCTATGCTTTTGGAATACCTCCTGCACCGGCTGCAGGTAAAATTCGGCCGTCATATCGCACACCGAACGATACTCGTCATAAAAGACCTTGGTCGCCTCGGCGCTTTCGTCGTCTCCCTCGACGAGATGTTTGAACATCTCCCAGTGGCTCATCATATGATTGCCAAGGTTCATCGACATGAAGCCGGCAAGCTGCATGAAACCGGGGTACACCTTTCGGCCCGCACCAGGATATTGGAACGGGACAGTAGCGACGACATTCTGCTCAAACCAGCTGATCGGCCGCTCGGTCGCCAACTGGTTGACCACCGTCGGCGCTTCGCGCGTGTCGATCGGGCCGCCCATCATCGTCAATGTCCGTGGCCGGTTCGGGTCTTTGCGCGACGACATGATGCAGG
>CAYGOH010000072.1:0-9281 GCA_964351385.1 uncultured Sphingobium sp.
CCCAGCAGAACAATCCTGCAGGCTGGGACACCTTCTACCATGTCTGCGACGCATCCAACATATGTCCGGCAGGTCCGGGCGAGCAGATCGTCAGTGCCTGCGGCTGTCTCGACGATTTTCCCGAGGCCGTGGTGATGATGCAGTCGGTGCGGCTTGCCGGCGCCGACATGGTCTGCACGAGCGCTGTGCCATGAGTGGCCGCCTGTCTTTGCGCGTGTCGCTCGCAGCGCTCGTGCTCAGTCTCGCGGGCATTGGATCGGCGCCTGCGCACGCCCAGCAGCTGTGCGCGGTCGACCTCAACGGCAATGGCGACGCCGCCGATCCCGGCGAGACGGCGAGCTGCACCGCGACTGCCTCGGGCGGATGGCAATGCCCGATCGGCGAGCTTGCCTGCACGGTGACCGCGCCCGGTGTCTATGCCTGTCCGCTCGGCGCCCAATATGCCTGCGAAACGCCGGCCGCGGGTGGCCAGCCCAGTTGTTCGCCCAATAGCTGCATCGACGCGGGCGCCAACCCGATCATAGATGATCCGGTTATCGATGATCCCGGCGTTCCTGTGGACGGCGCCGTCGATGCCAATGGAAACTGTCTCGCCAATATCGAAATCTTCTCAGGGCGCGCCCTGCGGTGCCGGCCTGCCGGGCTGAAGACCACTTTCCAGAATTGCTGCAAGGACAAGGGAAAGATCGTCAAGGACGGCATGGGCTCGTCGATCACGTCGCTCTCGACCAAGATTGCGGTCGCCAAGGGCGTGTTCACCGGCATGAAGGCAGCTTATGTGGCGTTCAAGGCTGGTGCGACCGCCGGCCAGGCGGCGAGCGCCGGCGCCAACGCGATCATCGCCGGCATCGATCCGACCTCGATCGCCATTAGCCTCGCGATCAACTTCATGATCGAGGTGCTGCTCCAGGGCTGCGATCAACAGGACATGGAAACCGGCATGCTACGCGGCTCGGAAATGTGCCACGAGATCGGCAAATATTGCAGCTCGAAGATCCTTGGCATCTGCGTGCAGAAGTCGATCGGCCATTGCTGCTTCAACACCAAACTTGGCCGCATCATCCAGGAACAGGGGCGCCCGCAGCTCATATCGTTCAACGCCATGGGCTGGGGAACGGCGAAGCACCCCTATTGCCGCGGGTTTACGCCCGAGGAATTCCAGGCGCTCGATTTCAGCAAGATGGATCTCTCCGAATATTATGCGGACATCGAGGCCCGCACCCAGGGGCAGATCCAGGTCGACATGAAGGACAGGATCGATGCCTATATGCAGACGGTCGGGAGCTGACATGCGGTTACGGTTTTCCCTTGCCATGGCACTCGGCATTTTTGGCCTGCCCGCCATGGCGGATGCCCAGAGCACATCCTCTGGCGCCAAGGCGAAAATCGAGGCGCAGGGCGACGGGGCTGCCACGCGGCTGAAGGCGGCGGTCGCGGCGCAGGAAGATGATCACGGCGAGGCACCGTCCCCTGCCCCACCGCCACCCGATCCCGCGATGCGCCGCCGCGCCTTCGAGGCGATGAAGAGCCGGGTGCCCGCACCGCAAATGGAGGCCCGCGCCCGCGCCGCACTGGAGGCAGGCCGGGCCGAGCTGGACCGCGAGCGCGACGCGATGGCGAAGCGATTGGGAGAGGCGCTGGGGCTCGAGGCACCCGACATGCAGGCACTTGCCAAAAGCGCTATGCCGTCGGCGAAGCCGGGCTGGGTGCCCGTGCTGTTCGTTTCTTCGTCGATGCCGGTAGCGGTCCTGCGCAGCTATGCGGCCCAGCTCGAGAAGGCGCAGGGGGTGATCGCGTTTCGAGGAATGCCGGGAGGTCTCACCAAAGTCGGCCCGATGGCGAAGCTCTCGGCGCAAATATTGCGGCTCGATTCGGCATGCGAAGGTCCGGCCTGCGCGATGCGCAATGTCCAGCTGATCGTCGATCCGATCGTCTTTCGCCAGCATGGCGTCACGCGCGTACCGGCGCTGGCGATGATCACGGGGGATCCCACCCTGCCCTATTGCGAACGCGAGGAGGATAGCCCGCGTGGCGCCCATATCATCTATGGCGACGCCGCGCTTTCCGGACTGCTCGAAGAATATGGCCGCCTTGGCGGCCGGGAGGAGGTGCGCGATGCTCAGGCTCGCCTGGACGCTCGGTAAGACGATAGGACACGAGATCAAACTGCTGCCATTGCGCGCGGCGGTGGCGCTCGGCGCATCGGGCCTTGGGCAGCCGCCACGACCCGAGCAGTTATTCCGCGTCTATTGCATCGTGCTGCCGATCGGCCTCCTTACCTGGTGGGCGATACCGCAGGTCACCTGGGTGATGAGCCCGTCGATCGACGCATGGGCCGTGCGCGCCGATCCAGGCCCCATTCATCGCGGCGATCTCGTCTCCTTCATGCTGAGTCATCCGCTCGCCGGGCCCAAGCCGGTGCCGGTCACCAAATATGCGCTGTGCATGCCCGGCGACCGGCTTGCGATGATCGAAAAACCATCCATGACGCCCGGCGAATGGGACGGCTATTATTATTGCAATGGCAGGCTGCTCGGTGTCAGCAAGCCGCGTGGCCACAACGGGCAACGTCTTGAACATTATCATCCTCGTGAGGCGCTGATCCCAGCCGGGTTCGCCTATGTCGGCTCATCTCATGCGAGCGGCTTTGACAGCCGCTATTATGGGCTCGTCGCGATTTCCCGGCTCACGCGGATGGAGCGCGTGCTGTGAGGCGCGCACTCATGATAGCGATGGCCTTCATGCTGCCCGCGCCATCCCTCGCACAGGCTCGGGACGATGCGGTGCGGCAAGGTTATTGGTGGTATGCGCCAACACCGAAACCTGCCGAGCCGGATGACGCCCAAGAGGAACAGCTTACAAAGCCCGTCATTCCGCCGATGGCGCAGCTTGCGACCTGGACGCCGCCACGCATTCGCAAGCTTATCGAGCAGCAGCGCGACTATGCGGCGACGGTGCTGACGGTCGAAGCGGTAGCCGATTTCTGGAGGCTTGAGGACTTCGCGCGGCGCAAGGCGCGCGCCTTCGCTGGCGTCACGCAGATTGCGATGCTGCAGCATCCCGAGCTTAATTCAAAGTCAGCAAACCCGATGGTGGGCGACGCCCGCGACCGATTGCTCGCCCACAAGGATGATGTGCGCCGCCGCTATCTGCGCGCTCATGCCAATGAGTTTGCGCTGGTGATGTTCAGCCGTATGAGCTGCGGCTATTGCCGGGTCGAATGGCCGATCATCCAGCGTTTCCAGGAAGAAATGGGCTGGCAGGTCATGTTGATGGACCTTGACCGCCGTCCCGAGGTGGGCGCGCGCTTTGGCGTTGAGGTCACGCCCACCACCATGGTCATCCGCCGCAACAGCGAGCAGCGCATGATCATCGCGAGCGGCGTCGAGGCCTATCCCAGTCTCGCGCAAATGGCCTATCAGGCGGTTCGCCTGCTGACCGGGGACATTCGCCCCGAGCAGTTCATGACGGGTGCGGGTGAAGAGGATGGGTTCTTCGATGCGCTCGCTAGCGGCCCAGTCTCAGCCAGCGATCCCCGCGCTCGTGAGTTGATCGGAGGCGATCCCATTGAAACGGGCGGGGAGCGCCGGCCATGACAAAACCTCCGATCCGCATCATGGCAGGAACGGTCACGCGTTCATTGCGGCAGCATCACCTTGACGCCCTGCTCCCCGAGCAGGGTGACCGCCTTTTGATCGAAAGAGACGAAGGTTTCGCCGCCAAGCCATTGGCCGTTATGAGCAATCACGCCATCGGCAAAGTCCCCGCCCGCGTCCAGTATCGCGAGTCCATCCTCGACCGCCTGGCGGTCGAGCGCAACATTGTCGGATTCGACCAGCAGGCGAATGGCTGTACCGATTTCCACGTTGCTGAATTTATAGACCGAGCGCAACACCCAACAGAATTCGCACAAAGCGGGGAGCGTGACCGCGACCAGTCCGGCCTCGGTTACCAACCGGCGTGCGAGCGGCCCCTGGACAGGGTCATCCTGGGTCGCGGCGCGCACGAGGATATTGGTGTCGGCTATGATCTTCACGGTTCGCCGGCCCAACCCTTCGCAATGGCCTCGTTCATCTCCTCGATCGAAACCGGTCTCTGGCCCTCTCGCTTGAGGATACCACAGAAATCGGAAATCTTGCCCTTCGCGGGTACAGGGGTCAGTTTGATCCCGCCTCCAGGCAATTTGTCGATTTCGAGCTTTGAGCCGGGATGGGCGCCCAGATGCTGCAGCAGGTCCTTCCTGAGCGTAATCTGGCCCTTGGCCGTAACGGTTAGACTGGTCATGGCTCGCTTCCTTTCATGCTTACGCTATGTAAGGATATACATCCTTACAGTCAAGATAAGACCTATAGCCGCAGTATCGCTTTGTCTCTCCGCCAGTTCGATCGCGCAAGCCCGTCCGGTCACGCACGCGGACGCGATGCGCGCGGCGATCCACCCGGTCGCCAGCGCTACCGAGATGCAGACATGGCTCCGGCGCGTCCCTGTAACGCGCGATTTTCCACCCGACTTTGCGGTATCACTGCGCAGGCAAGCTCCCGCCTTCGTCATCGAAATGAGTACCGCGCGAGGCTGTATCCCCTGCGCTGACCTCTGGACCAGGCTCGATGTCCTCCATCGCCAATATGGCTGGCAGGTGAGAACCATCGGCAGCGATGAAGCCCTGCTCCGCTCGGGCAGGCTCGGCCTGCCCTGGGTCGGGCATCCGGTCGCCTGGGTTCGGCCGGTGGACGATCCGAACCGGATCATACCCATTGCGATCGGCACCGATCATGGGGTCAATCTTGCACGCAATATCTATCTCGCATTCAAGATGATGACCGGTGTGCGACCGGACGTCGGCGTTCGCGCGATGGCAAGGTTCACCGGCATTATCGGTGCCGCACCTATGCAATCGTCCACAAAAAATCAAAGGGCTCGGCCATGAGCAAGCCCGCTCTCCAGGGTCAAGGGCTGCACTCGTCTCTTGTTTCGACGCTGCATGATGCTGTGTCGAGTACCCCTTCCAACATTGCATTTGTGGAACTGCATTCCCGATTTGCATCGTTGTTTCATTCTCGTTTGCGGCGCTCAAACCTCACGAGGCTATCGACTTTACTCCTCTCCTTCCCGCGAAACCCTGGAAATGGCGGTCCATGGCTTCGCACAACCACAGGATTTCCGCCATGTCTTGTTCTTTAACGCGTGCCGCTATCCCACTGATTGGTCTTTTCGCATCCTTTGGCATAGCCGGACTGGCCCATGCGCAAAGTTGGGCCGAGAGCTGGTTCAACAATGTGACCTACACGTCACCGGGCAGCTTTCAGGACCAGACGCGCGGCTATGTGACGGCTGGCGGCATGTCGGGCCGGATCGACGTCAACAATGATTATCTCATGACGCTGAGCCTTCCCAAGGTGAAGGCAGGCTGCGGCGGCATCGACATGTTTCTGGGCGGTATGTCCTTTCTCGATCCAGATTATCTGGTTCAGAAGCTCGAGAGCATTTTGCAGGCGGCTCCTGCCGTCGCTTTCCAGTATCTCCTCGAAACGCTCGATGAGAAAATGGGCAACATCATCTCGAAGATGGAAGCTGCGACCAATTTCCTGAACTCGATCCAGGTCAATGACTGCCGCTTGGCGAACCGGATGGTTCAGATCGCCAAGGGCGACGACAATATGTCGGGCATCATCGAGGAAATGACCGGATACAAGTCGGTCAAGCAGGGCTTTGCCAAAAGCTATCAGCAGAGCCGCGAGAAGATCGAGGCCAACAATAATAATCCGACCGAGGATCTGAAGGAGGCGCTCGCCAATTGCCCAGCGGAAGTCACCGACATCTTCCGCACCGGCTCGCTCCTCGCCCATGCCGCCTCGCGGGTCGGCGCCGGCCAATGGGCCGAAGTGATGCGCGCCCGCGTGGGCGACGTCTATATGCGCTGGGACGCCAACGACAAGGTTCCGCTCTTCTCGGCGATTCCGGCCTGCCCGCGGCAGGACACCGAGTCTCCTGACGATTTCCTGAGCGGGCGTGTACAGGTTCGCGCGCTCAATATTCCCGCGACAGCCGCCGATTGCTCAAGCGATGGCGGCATGGGCGCGCTCGACCTGACGCGGACCCGCATGGAATCCATTGCGACCAAGATCCGCACGCGCGCCGCCTTGAGCCCTGAGGAACAGCAGTTCGTCGCCAATGTGAGCACCCTGCCCGTCTACCGCATGCTCGAATGGGGCGTGCGTCAGGGCGTGGCGGGCTCGGTGATCAGCGATACGGACGAGTTGGTCGCGCTTACCCTCGCCTATCAGATGCTCAATGATCTTACCCGGTCGATCGATTTTGCTATCGGCAATGCCGAACGCGGCGCTACCGCGGCGGGCGCTGCTGATCCTGCCAACACCAATATCTGCCAGACGCGAATACTCACCAAGGGCATCGAGCAGCTGCGCGGGCTGCGCGACGAGGTGCTCCGGCAGCGGGCGCAAATGCGGCAATCCTATCTGGCTGCACTTGGCGCCGCCAATCTCTCCGCCAATTATGCGGGTCTCATGCGGCAGCGTGATCGTGACGCGCGCGACGCCGCGGGCGCCGCTGCCGCAAGGGAGCAATAAGATGATCCTGCGACGTATCTTTCGCCTGTTGCTGGCCCTTGCCATGCTGGGGGCCACGACCCCGGCATGGGCGATCGACACCAGCTTCTACACCTATGACGGCTTTGCCGAGACGGTGGATGCATTCCGGCTGATCGCATTGATTTTCGCCGATCCGCGCTATGAAACGCTTGTCGTGGTGATTGCGACCGCGGGCATCGCTCTGGGCGCGGTTCTTGCCAGCATAAGGGGCCAGGGCATGGGGATGGTCGCGTTCGGCTTCCAGATGCTGGTCGGGATCGGGCTTTTCGCCGGGATGATCGCGACCACCGGAACGGTCCATGTCTATGACAAGGTGCGTAATGCCTATCAGCCGGTCGGGAGCGTTCCCAACCTGCTTGTGCTGGTTGCCGGCACCACCAATCTCATCGAACGTGCGCTGGTGGAGACGATCGACGACAACACGCTCGATCCCAACAGCAAGATCGAGTTTGGCGCGGGCGGGCACGCGTTCGATCTCTTCTTCAACGCAGTCTCCCCGCGCGGCCCGATGACCGACACCTTCCTTGACGCGACGATCAAGGATTATGTGCGTCAATGCTATCCGGTCGCGCGCGTTTCGGCCGCCTATGGCGTCGACGACGACAAGCTGTTCCGCACCGCGACCGACCTTCCAGCGGCTTTCGCCGCTATGGCGGGGCCCGCCACCTTCTCGACCGTCTACACCTCCGCCGACAAGGGCGGCACCACGGTCAGCTGCGACACGGCATGGCAGCATATATCGACCCGCCTCACCGATCCGGCATTGTTCGACGGCTATGCCCAACAGGTCTGCACACGCAGCGGGTTCGACATCACCCAGGCCTCCCAGCTCAATCGGTGCCGCAGTCAGCTCGCCGAAATGGGCGCCATGATGATGGGGGCGCCGCTCTCGCTTCAGGCATTTCTCAGCGACGTGATGCTCGGCACCAGTGTCGGCGACGTATTGTTCGAAGACAGCCCGGCATCGGCCGCGCGTGTCATGGCCAAGCGTGCCGTCCTTTCCAACGGGCTTGCCACCATGTCGGTCGCCAATGAATGGATGCCGACGATCCGGGCGGTCGTGTTCGGCATCATGCTGTTCATGGTGCCGGTCGCGTTGCTGTTCATCCTGACCCCGATCAATCTGCGCGTTCTGAGCTTTGCGCTCGGCCTCTTCGTGTTCGTGGCGCTCTGGGGCGTGATCGATGCCGGCATCTACCAGCTCACCCTGGGCCGTGCTATGTCGGCGCTTGCCGAAATGCGTGGCAATGCTGTGGGGGTCAATGCCTGGCTGCTGGCGCCGTCTTCGGCCATGAAGGCGCTGGCGGTGTTCGGCAGTTTCCGAACCGCGGCCGCCGGACTCGCTGGCGCCTTCGTGTTCACCGTGTTCCGCTTTTCGGGCAATGTCTTTACCGCCTTCACCAGCGGTTCGCTCGGGCTTCAGGGACAGGCGAGCGCGGCTGCAGCGCCTCTCGCCACCGGCGAAGGCTATGCGTCGGCGCTCGAAGCACAGTCGTTGGCATCGGGCACGATGGCGCGGCGGGGAGCGTCAACCAGTTTCGGTGACTTCGGCGAGCGTTCCACTTTTGGGGCCAATCGCAGTTTCGGAGCCGCGGGAGCCTATCTGAATGAACGCGGACCGGGCGTGCCCGGAGGTCCTGCATTCGGGATGGGCGGCATCGATGCCGCAAGGGAACTGGGTGGCCTCGCCCCTGCCTTGGTCCATGGCGACCTCAGCAATCCCGCCACACAGCGCGCCGTGCGCGCCAATGCGGCGACAGCCGCCATCCACCAGTTCGCGGAAAAGGACGCGCTCCGGTCGCTTGGTCACCGCTATTTCGGTCAGAGGCAGGCCGGAGAACACAGCTTTGCTGCCTTCGCCCAGAATTTGGTGCAATGGCGCGCATTCGGCGACAACCAGGCCTATGACATGATGCTGCAAGGCGCGACCCGGCACTACCAGCGCAATGGCTATAGCCCGGACGACGCTGAGCTCAAGGCCGCGAGCGTGATCAGCGAAGCCTCGGCTGACCCGACGTTCGCCAAGCTCATCGCCAATAGCTACGAACAGGACGCAATGCTGCGCAACGACCTGACGGCCGCACAGACTCAGGTCGGGGCGATGGAAGGCCGCAGAGATTTTGCGGGCGACCAGATTGCGCAGGTGGAACGCGCGAATGTCGCGACCGAGCAGGCGCATCGAACCGGAGGCAATCGCGGACAGCGCGCCGCGGCCGGTATGCTCGGACTGTCGGTGGAAGAGACGAGCCGGCGCATTTCTTTCATCAATGCGCTTTCGGGCGAGGCGCGCTCCTCGGCCATCACCCAGCTCTCTCACGCCACCGGACGCAATGAAGCGCAGGTCATGCGTGCGCTCGAACGCTACAATGCTGCGGTTCAGGTCGGCACGGCCGACGGCGCGTCGACCGAAGCTGCCCGCGAAGGGACAAGCGTTTACGGTCGCACACGTGAGGCCGCAGGATACGACTTTGCCGAGCGATCGGGCAAGCTCGACGCGCAGCGGGAGGTTGGTCGCGACGGGACACGGTCAGCGGCACGGATCGGTGAGCAGCGTCGCCAGTCTGAGAATTTCGGCTATGCACAAGGGGCAGCGGCTGCAGGTGTATCGACGCGGGAGGCCGCGCGTCTCGACAGTTTCATCCAGGCATTGTCGCGCACGGCCGGTAATCAGGT
>CAYGOH010000072.1:9381-10926 GCA_964351385.1 uncultured Sphingobium sp.
CTGGGCGCGATAGCCAATGGTGGAACCGCGCGGTTCAGTTTCGCGCACAATGATTTGCTGGTTTCCAGCAGCACCGGCTTTCAGCGCTCGGCGCGCAGCGATACCAGCACGCGGTTCGAAGCCGGTAAGCAGGCCGGCCCCGACACGATCGAGCATTTCTTAGGGAACGGCAAGGAAGGCCAGGCGGCAATGGCGAGCTGGCTCAAGGGCGGATTTGAAATGGACCGGAAAGGCAACTGGCGCCTGAAACCGCAGGTGGCTGATACACTACAGCGCGACGTTCAGGCAATCATGATCCAGACAGGGTGGTCACGGTCAATTACCCGAAACGCGGAGGACAGCAACTCGATGGGAACCGAGGTTGGAGGATCGCTTTCGGCGAGCGCCAATCGAGGAACTGCGGCAACGGGCAAAAGCGGCAAAGGTGGAGTGGTTAGCGGCGGAGCAGCGGGTATGCTGGGTTTTACCAGTACGGATCGCGGGACTACAACGGAGAACGCTGCCTCTGCGCTGGACGTTTTGAACTATGACGTCAGGCAAGCAATAGCCAACGCTGAACATGCTGCATCCCGTTCGACAAGTCCTGAGAATACATTCAGCAGAACCTTGTCAGAGCAAGTGGTGGGATCAAAGGGTCTGCGAAATAAATACCTAGAGCAGGCAGATTCTGCTCGTGGTACAGCAGACGTTACGGGACCACTGACATCTATTGAGCAATCCTCCCTTTTGAACAGTGGGCGTTTTTCCGACGATTTGGCTCACGGCCCGTTTGACGGCGACCCTGCCTTCAAGGAACGCAAAGACAAATAGGACTTTACTTCGGATTGCCAAACCGGCGCCAATGCATCGGTCCGGACCGCAGGTCTAACGGGTCTGAGTAAGGATCTCTCCACCCCCCGACCGATCGCTTGGGGAAGAGCTGCTCCCGCGATGGCGGCCCCCACTCGAAACCTCGATAGTCCATCCAGGCTCTTGCAAATCCTACGCCCAAGACCATCAAAGTTGTGAAGGGATAGAAGAGAATATTGAGATAGCCAGCAAGGGCCGTCGCATAATATTGTGCCACGGCTTCGCTCCAAAGGGATGCCAATTTGCCGCCCCAATAGAATAGCACCAAGACCCACCAGAGTTTCGCATACCAGGGGCGCCACAACCAAGCCGAAGCCAAGGGGCGAGCGAGGCGTCTTTCGATCGGTGAATCGGTCATCTCGGGATTTACGTTGTCCGCGTCCATAGTCGGCTCCTCTTGGCAACAAATCATATCATTAGCATGGTCGAAGCGGAAATCGCGAAACTCACATTTTGAGAGAATATTTGAGTTGGCTATTCTCTCCGCTCGCCTGCTCACGCCCTCTCCCTCCTGAGCACATGGTGTTCGAACCAAATTCCATGGGCGGAATTCCTGCAGCCGGTGCAGACAGTTGGACATTTCGTTGAGAATGCCACATACCAGCCCGGTCAATCGGCCCCCAGCGTCGGAGCAAATCGGAGAGGGCGATCTGACCATCAAAAAGCGCCCGTACTATGAGATAAGCCCGCTGGGCA
>CAYGOH010000073.1:0-10050 GCA_964351385.1 uncultured Sphingobium sp.
CCGCCTCGCGAATGCGCGGCCGCGTCTTGTAGTCGGGGTCCGATATCTGCGGTACGCGCACGTCCGGCTTGATGCCGCCTTCCTGAATGGAGCGGCCCGAAGGCGTGTAATAGCGCGATGTCGTGAGCTTCAGCCCGGTCGAGGGACTGATCGGCACGACCGTCTGTACGCTGCCCTTGCCGAAGCTGCGCTCACCCATGATCAACGCGCGATGGTGATCCTGCAACGCGCCAGCGACGATCTCGGATGCCGACGCCGAACCCGAATCGATCAGTACGACTACCGGCAAGCCCTTCGAATCGTCGCCCTTCTCCGCATAATAGCGACGGATGTCGGCCTTGCGCCGCCCACGGTCGGATACGACTTCCCCGCCGTTCAGAAACACGTCCGAAACAGAGATAGCCTCGCCCAAGATGCCGCCCGGATTGGACCTGAGATCGAGAATATAGCCGCTGGGCTTGTGGCCGAGCGCCTTGTCAATCCCGCCAATCGCCGCATGCACGTCTCTGCCGGTATTGGCCGAAAACTCATTGATATTGATGATGCCGACCCCATTCGACACTTCCCATTTAACGGGCTTCAGGTCGATTTTTTCGCGGATCAGTTCAACGTCGAACGGCTTGTCGCGGCCAGGCCGCACAATCGTCAGCTTGATCGGCGTACCCGGCGCGCCGCGCATCTTCTCGACCGCCTCGTCGAGCGATACGTCGTAGATCAGTTCGCCATCGAGGTGCGTGATATAGTCGCCCGATTTAAGGCCCGCGCGATAGCCGGGCGTATCTTCAATCGGGGCGATGATTTTCACCGCGCCGTCCTCTGTCGTGACCGAAAGGCCAAGGCCACCATAGGACCCTTCGAGCTTGATCGACAGGTTCGTGAAATCGGATTCATCGAGATAGGTCGAATGCGGGTCGAGGCTCGACAACATGCCGCTGATCGCGCCGCGGATCAGCGTTTCGTCGTCGACCTGGTCGACATAGTCGCTGCGCACTTTCTGGAACACGTCCATGAACTCGCCCATCGCCGCATAATTGCTGCCTTCGGCCTCCGCCAGCGCGGCGGTGGTCGCGGGTATAAGTGCGAGGGCGGCGAGTGCCGTCGCATTACGAAAGAAATTCGACTTCATGCGTGTTCTATCCAACTATGCTTCCGAACGAATATAGGGGCTCGCAGCGGCGGCGCAAAGCGTTGTTTTTGTGCGAGGCCGTGATTGAACGCTGCCTGGGGCCCCTCGATCAGCGGGCGGCCGCCCTATCGCGTACCGGCCAGGGCAATAATATCGACCGGGCGTCCCTGTCGCCGCAGCTCTACCGTAACGGCGCTCTTGTTGCCTGCGCCCGCCACGCCGACCGGCGCGCCCTGTTTTATTTCCTGACCGACTTCGCCGGACAAGCGCGCGAGATTGGTGATCAGTGTGGACCAGCCGCCGCCATGATCGATGATCAATATCTCGCCAAAACCGCGATATTCCCCGGCAAAAGCAATGCGCCCGTCGGCTGGCGCGACGATTTGCGCGCCCGGTTGCGCGACGATGGTGATGCCGCGCGCGCGCACGCCACTGTCCGACAATTCCCCCATCCCGGTAACAACCGCACCCATCACGGGCAGACGATAGGCAGGGGCGCCCGCTGCTGGGGAAGGTGTGGCTTCTCTTGTGGTGGGCGGTTGGACCTTTCGCCCGGGGTCAGCGGGACGCAGCGTGGGGCCGGGCAGGGCCATCAGCCGGTTGCGCACGTCGCCCGCCGCTTCTAGCTGGGTCATCAGGTCGCCGATGTCGCGGGCGCGTTCCCCCATGGCTATCGCGCGCTCAGCCTCTATCGTCGCTCCTGACGAAAGCCCGCGCGCGGCAACGCGCTTTTCGGCCTCCAGCCTGCGCAGCGATGTCCTGCGCTCGGCGAGTTGCTTGCGCCCTTCGACAAGCGCCTTCTTCGCCTGAGCGGCCATGGCTTGGAGTCTGCGCGCCTTGCCAAGCTCTTCGCGCAGGTCGGCGGTGCGCTGTTCGATGACCGGAAGCACGCGGTCGAACACGGCCCGTACATGAACCGTATCTCTCAGGCTGCCCGGTTGCAGCATCGCCAGCATCGGCGGGCGGCGCGAAAAGCTCTGCAGTGCGGCCATCAGCCGGGCAAGCGGCTGTTGCTGTCGCGCGAGGCGCGTGGACTGCGCGGCGATCAGCCGGTCGATGATGACGGCGCGCGCCTGCCCGGCACGCAGTTCGGCCTCGCTTTGCTGGATGCGCGCGGCAAGCGCTGCGGCGCGGGCGTTGAGCTTGTCGGCTTCGGCTACCGCGCGCGTTGCTCGTGCTTCCATTTCCTCCGATCGCTGACGCGCGTTCTCCGCCTGGGCCTTGGCGTCCTTCAGCGCCTTTTGCTGCTCGGCGACCGTCGTCGCCGCGCCGGTAATGACTTGCTGGTCCTGGGCCATCGCCGCCCATCCGAGGGCAGTGCCCAGTCCCGCGACGCTTGCGACCATCAGCCAGAGCTTCGCCATGCCGCTATCCCTCGCGATGATAGGGATGGTTGGCAAGGATCGATGTTGCGCGCCAGAGCTGTTCTGCCAGCATCGCCCGCGCCATCATGTGCGGCCATGTCATGCGACCGAAGGCGATCAGCAAATCGGCATCTTCTCGCGCGGCGTCATCGAACCCGTCCGCAGCCCCGATCATCAGACGGCATTCGCGCATGCCCTGATCGCGCCAGTTGGACAGGTGGGTCGCAAATTCCATGGAGGAGAGCTGTTTCCCCTTCTCGTCGAGCAAGAGCGTGACATGGGGAGAAGCACCGGGCGGCGGGATTTTTCCGCCCGTGTCGGGCAGTTCGCTAACCCGTGTCGGCCAGGATACGCGCTTGAGGTACCGGTCCACCAGTTCCGCCTCGGGAGACCGTCCGATTTTTCCCCGCGCGATGATGTGCAACAACATGGCGCGGGTCTAGTCCAATATACCGGGCGGCGGAAGGGGTTCGGCGATTTCCGCTTCGCCGCCGGTTCAGGGTTTCAGTGCGCGGCCGACTGGGCAACGGGCGGCGTGTCGGTGAATCCCCACATCCGCTCCAGATTATAGAAGCTGCGCACTTCCGGCCGAAACAGGTGGACGATCACGTCCCCCGCGTCGATCAACACCCAGTCGGCGGTGGGCAGACCTTCGATCCGCGCACTTCTGCCTGTCTGTTGCTTGATGCGTTCGGCAAGCTTCTGCGCCATCGACGCCACCTGACGCGAGGAGCGTCCGCTGGCGATGACCATATGGTCGGCGATGCTGCTTTTGCCTGACAGGGGGATGGAGACGGTTTCCTGCGCCTGGTCGTCATCCAGCGATTGCATGACGATGGCATGGAGGTCGTCGGCCGAGGAACCGGCGTCGCGCGCCGGGACACTGGCGGTTTGCATAGAGTTCAATACCACTCCTTCATCATGGGTCACACCGGCCTGTCACGACGCGTGACGGCATCACGCACGTGGCGGCCTTGATATTCGCGGTGCCAGAGAGGGGTCGCCTGCCGCAGCAGGGTTGCCGATCTTGGATCAGGGCGAAAGCGCAAGTGCACGAGCGCCGGTGTTCTCCAATTCGTCCAGTTGTTGCTCTGGCCGGCGGGCCGGACGAAGCGCCGCAGCCAGTTCATGGCCGGAGAGCCATGAGCCCGTACATCATAGCCCGGTCTGGCGATAACGGCAATGGGCATCGTGCGCGCAATGCCGCGCCAGTCTTTCCACTGGCCGAACTGTTGCAAATTGTCCGCACCCATCAGCCAGATGAAGCGGTGGCGGGGGTAGCGGCGGACGAGCGCGCGCAGCGTATCGACGGTGTAGCGCGTGCCCATGTCGGCCTCTATCGCGGTCGGGCGGATCGGCGCGCCGCGCGCGATGCGCCGCGCGTGAAACAGCCGGGTTGCGACCGGGGCCATGTCCTTGCCGGATTTCAACGGATTGCCCGGACTGACCAGCCACCACACCTCGTCGAGTGCAAGCGCTTTCTGCGCGAACAGGCTGATCGCGCGGTGTCCGCCATGGGCCGGGTTGAACGACCCGCCGAGCAGGCCAATGCGCCGCGTGCTGGTCAGGCTCTTGCCCCGGCTTCGTTGACGTTGGCGCTATTGTGGCGCAGCGCCGACAGGACCGTGGCGACAATGCCGTCCGCGTCGAGTCCTGCATCGGCATATTGCTTTTCGGGCTTGTCCTGATCCTGAAATATGTCGGGCAGGCGCAAGGTTCGCAGCTTCAGTCCCGCGTCGATCAGGCCCTCATCGCTCGCCATCGTCAGCACATGCGCGCCCAGCCCGCCAATGCTGCCCTCCTCAACGCTGACGCACACCTCATGACTGGTCAGCAGCTTGCGGATCATCGCCTCGTCGAGCGGCTTGGCGAAGCGCAGGTCGGCGACCGTTGTGGACAGCCCGCGCGCATCGAGCGCGTCGGCGGCCTTCAACGCCTCCTCAAGCCGCGTGCCAAGCGACAGGATTGCCACCTTCTTGCCCTCCCGCACGATGCGGCCCTTGCCGATTTCCAGGCGCTGGGGCGTTTCGGGCAGGGCAACGCCTGTGCCAGAGCCGCGCGGATAACGCACCGCGATGGGGCTGCTGTCGTGCATCGCGCAGGTGTGCACCATATGCACCAGCTCTGCCTCGTCGGCGGCGGCCATCACCACGAAATTGGGCAACGTCGCCAGATAGGTGATGTCGAAGCTGCCCGCATGGGTGCTGCCGTCCGCACCGACCAGCCCGGCGCGGTCCATCGCGAAGCGGACGGGCAGGTTCTGGATCGCGACGTCATGCACCACCTGATCGTAGGCGCGTTGCAGGAAAGTGGAATAGATCGCGCAGAACGGGCGCATGCCCTGCGCCGCGAGTCCCGCCGCGAAGGTGACCGCATGTTGCTCGGCAATGCCGACATCGAAGCATCGGTCGGGAAAGGCTTGCTCGAACTTGTCGAGGCCCGTGCCCGACGGCATGGCGGCGGTGATCGCGCATACGGTTGCGTCGCGCTGCGCCTCAGCAATCAATGCCTTGGCGAACACACTGGTATAGCTGGGCGGGCCGGGAGGCGCCTTTGCCTGCGCACCGGTAACGACGTCGAATTTCTGGACGCCATGATATTTGTCGTCGGCCGCCTCGGCGGGGGCATAGCCCTTGCCCTTTTTCGTAACGACATGGATCAAGCACGGGCCTTCCGCCATATCGCGGACATTTTCCAGCACCGGAATAAGCTGATCGAGGTTATGCCCGTCGATGGGGCCGACATAATAGAAGCCGAGTTCCTCGAACAAGGTCCCGCCCATCGCCATGCCGCGCGCATATTCGTCGGTCTTCTTGGCGGCATTGTGCAGCGTACGCGGCAGATGCTTGACCAGTTTCTTGGCGATCCCGCGCAGGCCGATAAACTCGCGGCTCGACACCAGCCGCGCCAGATAGGCCGACAGCCCGCCGACCGGCGGCGCGATAGACATGTCATTGTCGTTGAGGATCACGACCAGCCTGTTGCCCGCGGCCTCGGCATTGTTCATCGCCTCATAGGCCATGCCCGCCGACATCCCGCTCACACCGATGACTGCGATGCCCTTGCCCGGCTTGTCGGCGAGCTTGCTGGCGATGGCGAAGCCCAGCGCGGCGCTGATGCTGGTTGAGCTGTGGGCCGCGCCGAAGGGATCATAGTCGCTTTCGGACCGCTTGGTGAAGCCGGAAAGGCCGCCGCCTTGCCGCAATGTGCGGATACGGTCGCGCCGCCCGGTCAGTATCTTGTGCGGATAGCATTGATGGCCGACATCCCAGACAAGCTTGTCGTTCGGCGTATCGAACACATAATGGATCGCGGTCGTCAGTTCGACGACGCCCAGCCCGGAGCCCAGATGGCCACCGGTCACACCGACGGCACTGATCGTTTCCGCGCGCAATTCATCGGCAAGTTGGCGAAGCTGTTCAGGCTTCAGGCGGCGCAAATCTGAAGGATCATTGACCTGATCGAGCAGCGGCGTAACGGGGCGGTCATTCATTGAAATCTAATCTCCGCCCGAGACCATAGACATTGCGGTGCTGCATGTCGAACCCATTGCGGCATATAGGTACAAGAAAATTCAGGCGGGCAGGCAGTCCGCGCACCGCCCCTGAACCTCGATAACGGGGCGCTCGGTCGCGAAACCTTCGGCGCTTGCACGTTCCCGCACATGCTTGGTCAGGGCGTCATCATCGACGTGAATGGCCTTCCCGCACTGTGTGCAGACCAGAAACATGCAATCGTGAATGCAGCCGGGATGCGCATTGACGAGATAAGCGTTGGAACTCTCGACGCGCAGGGCGAGGTTCGACGTCACGAACAGGTCGAGAATGCGATAGACGCTGTTGGGCGCGACACGTTTGCCGCGCGCCTGCGACACCGCATCGGCAATGTCATAGGCGGATGCGGGCTTGGATTGCGCGGCCAGCGCATTGAAAATGGCGGCGCGCATCTCCGTCCATTGTTCGCCCTGTTCCTTGAGCGATTGCTCGGCGGCAGCGCGCAGCTTGTTGCCGCTCAGGTCGTGATGATGATGCTCAGCCATGGGTGGAATTTAGGGCGAGCGGCACCGTCGCACAAGAGGCGGATCGTTTCGGTGCCGATAGCGCAGGTTTCAGGCGTTTTCGCCGTCAGAAACTCTGTTCGCCGTAAATCTTCGAAATATCGCCATTCCATGCGCCGTGGTATCGCTCCAGCAGCAGCTCCGCCGGCGTCATGCCCCGTGCGACGACCTCATCCAATGCCGACAGATAGCCGGTTTCATTGTCGCCGCTGGAGTTGAGACGGGCGCGGCGGGCAAGGCCCGAGCGCGCGATATCGAGCGCTTGGGATGCGATATCGCGCAACTTTCTGCCGCCCGAAACCGGCGCGTCGAGCCCAAGCCGGGGCACGCTGTCGCGCAATTCCTGACGCTCTGCCATGGTCCAGTCCTTGACCAGATCCCATGCGGCGTCGAGCGCGGTCTGGTCGTAGAGCAGGCCGACCCACAGGGCGGGCAGTGCGCAGATGCGATTCCACGGCCCACCGTCCGCGCCGCGCATTTCCAGAAAGCTCTTGAGGCGCACCTCGGGAAAGGCGGTCGACAGATGGTCGTTCCAGTCGCCCAGCGTTGGCTTTTCGCCGGGCAGGGCGGGCAGCTCGCCCTTCAAAAAGTCACGGAAGCTTTGGCCTGCCGCATCGATATATCCGCCGTTCCGATAGACGAAATACATCGGCACATCGAGCATATAGTCGGCATACCGCTCATAGCCGAAGCCATCTTCGAACACGAAGGGCAGCATGCCTGTGCGCGCGGCATCGGTGTCCGACCAGATATGACTGCGATAGGAGAGGTAGCCGTTGGGCTTGCCTTCGGCAAACGGCGAATTGGCGAACAGCGCCGTCGCCAGCGGTTGCAGCGCCAGCGAGACACGGAATTTCTGCACCATGTCGGCTTCGCTGGAATAATCGAGATTGGTCTGGATCGTGCAGGTTCGCAGCATCATGTCGAGGCCGAGCGATCCGACACGCGGCATATGCCGCAGCATGATGCCATAGCGGCCCTTGGGCATGATCGACAGGTCTTCCCGGCGCTTGTCCGGCCACATGCCGACGCCCAGAAAGCCGAGATCCAGCGCATCGCCCACGGCCTTCACCTGTTCCAGATGACGCCCGGTTTCGGCGCAGGTCTGATGCAGATTTTCCAGCGGCGCGCCCGAAAGTTCCAGCTGTCCGGCGGGTTCCAGACTGATCGTGCCATCGTCGCCGGACAGGGCGATGATGTTTTCGCCCTCATAGACCGGCTTCCACCCATAGCGGGTCAGGCCGATCAGCAGGGCGTGGATGCCGCCCTTTTCCTCATAGCTGGGCGCGTGATGATCGACAGTGGAATAGACAAATTTCTCATGCTCGGTGCCGATGCGCCAGCGCTCCGCCGGCTTTTCGCCACCCGCAAAGACCGAAATCAGCTGATCCCGGCTTTCAATGACGGGATCGTCTCCCCCAGCGTCTGTTCTCGTACTCATCGGTGCGCCTTCGTCCCCAGTGTGGCGTGCAGATAGGGATGCGGACGCTCGCAATCAATCATGACGAACGGTAAAAGAGTATTTCACGCACGCGACAATGGCCGCGTCTACCAGTCCCCGTTGATCGCCATCCAGCACGCCGTTGCCGCAATGGCGGCGGTTTCGGCCCGCAATATGCGGGGGCCGAGCGATATCGGCCGGGCGGCGGGGTGTTTGCGGATCGCTTCGCGTTCCTGGTCGGTAAACCCGCCCTCCGGGCCGATCAGCAGCGCGGCGGGGCCGGGATGTTCGGCAAAGGCGGCTTTCATGGGGGTACCGCCCAGCTCATCGGCGAAAAAGAGATGGCGGCCGTCCGGCCATCCCTTCAGCAGGGTCTCGAGTTTCATCAGCTCCGCCAGATCGGGCAGGGCGGTGCGCCCGCATTGCTCGGCGGCCTCGACCATGTGCGCGCGCAGCCGGTCAAGGTTGAGCTTGTCGACGACGGCGCGCTGCGTCAGCACCGGTGCGAGTCGCGCAACGCCCAGTTCGCATGCCTTTTCCGCGATCAGGTCGATCCGGCCTTTCTTGATCGGCGCGGCGCACAGCCAGTAATCGGGCGCATTTTCGAGCGGCTTGGTGTTTTCCACGCATTCCAGTGTCAGGTCGCGCTTGCGAATATTCTGTGCCCGCGTGGCCCATTCGCCGTCACGCCCGTTGAACAGCAATACCGCATCGCCGTCCTTCACGCGCATCACAGAGATCAGGTAATGCGCGGCATTGCCGTCTATCGCCACCTGTACGCCCGCGCCCAAATCGATGGGCACGAACAGGCGTGGGGCGCTGCGGGGTGGCCAGGCGGGGGTTGCGGGCATGCTGGGCTTTCCTTGTGGCGTTCGCCGCCTTAATGGCGTGATTGACCCGACTAGTCGAGAGCCTCCCCGTGAACCAAAGCATTGTACCTGACAGCGAAGCGAAGGGCCTTATGGCCCTGCTGCCCGCGCGTCTGCGCGATCTGGCGCAAATGGCGCGGTTCGACCGTCCGATCGGCTGGTGGCTGCTGTTCTGGCCGGGCGCATGGGCCATCGCTCTCTCGGGCAACGGGCTGGAACATTGGCGCATGATCGGCTGGTTCCTGCTCGGCAGCATCGCGATGCGCGGCGCGGGCTGCGTCTGGAACGACATCGTCGACCGCGATCTCGATCGGAAAGTGGCGCGCACGGCGAGCCGCCCGATTGCAAGCGGGCGCGTGTCGGTGAAGCAGGCCGGGCTGTGGATGGGGGCGCTCTGCCTCGCCGGTTTGGTGGTGCTGTTCCAGCTGCGCTGGCAGGCGCAGATCGTCGCGCTGGCGAGCATGGCGCTGGTCGCGGCCTATCCTTTCATGAAACGGATTACGTGGTGGCCGCAGGTCTGGCTCGGTCTTGTGTTCAGTTGGGCCGCGCTCGTCGGGTGGGTGGAGATGACCGGCGGGATGAGCGCTGCCGGGCTGCTGCTCTATGCGGGCAGCATCTGCTGGGTGGTTGGCTATGACAGCATCTATGCGTTGCAGGACCGGGAGGATGATGCGCTGGTCGGGATCAAATCGAGCGCGCTCGCGATGGGGCGTCATGTGCGTGGCGGCGTGGCGGCACTCTATGCGCTCGCGCTGATGCTGTGGAGCGGCGCGATCTGGCTCGCGCGGCCCGATATGCTGGCGCTGGCCGCACTGATTCCACTCGCGCTGCACCTTTTGTGGCAAGTGGTGACATTGAAAGAGGACGGAAACGACCCGCTCGTCAAGTTCCGATCCAACCGCTTCACAGGCTTTCTGATGTTCGCCGCTTGCGTTGTCGTTGGCGGGAGTTAAAGCCCCAAGGCCTTGCGCAATTCCGCATTGATACGGCTCTGCCAGCCTTTGCCGGTAGCACGGAATTTTTCCAGAATGTCGGCGTCCAAACGCAGCGTTACCTGCTGTTTGGGGTTGTCGGATCGCGGCCTTCCCGGCTTGGTGAGTGTGCCTGTGGCGGGTCGGATCAGCTTGTCGCCATGCCGGATCGCGGCACGGCGGAACATTTCCTCCGTCCATTCTGGGGCGTCGTCAGGGTCA
>CAYGOH010000073.1:10060-10834 GCA_964351385.1 uncultured Sphingobium sp.
CAGGGCTTTTTTTCGGGCAATGATTTCTTCTTCATGTACATGCCTCATCGCAATGATGCGGCTTCCTTTGTCTCTCGGTGTCCAGACGATCGAAACATGTCTTCCATCAAGTGTTCCGAAAGTCATATATCGCATCTCGCCATAATCCTTACGGTCATCGATTAAGTCGAAATGCGGTAACGAAAAGACCTTTGGCGCATCTTCAAAATCGAGGCCGCGCTCTTCAAGCGTTCTCAGGCGCTTGGCCTCGTCATAACTAATTTCCACCGGAAAAACCCTTGGGCGGCGCTACGCGCGTGGCGCAGCGGCAGGTGTTAATATTTCATAGCTCCTTTTCCGAGTTTCCGAGTTTCCGAGTTTCCGAGTTTCCGAGTTTCCGATTAATGTAGTTATAATAAATGAGTCGGTTTTTTTGCAACTACAAAAACTATTCCGCCGCGAGCAGTTCTTCCGCGCCGCCCAAATCGACCGAGACCAGGCGGCTGACGCCTTTTTCGATCATCGTCACGCCGAACAGGCGGTGCATGCGGCTCATCGTCACCGCATTATGGGTGACGATCAGATATCTGGTGCTGGTGTCGCGTACCATCTTGTCGAGCAGGTCGCAAAAACGCTCGACATTGGCGTCGTCGAGCGGCGCGTCGACCTCATCGAGAACGCATATTGGAGCCGGATTGGTTAAAAATAGTCCGAAAATAAGTGCGACTGCGGTTAGCGCCTGCTCGCCGCCCGACAGCAGCGTCAGCGTCGACAGCTTCTTGCCCGGCGGCTGGG
>CAYGOH010000074.1:0-2755 GCA_964351385.1 uncultured Sphingobium sp.
GCATCGATATTCTTGTCGGTACGCACGCGATCTTTCAGGAGGCGGTGAACTATCGCGACTTGGGAATGGTGGTGATCGACGAGCAGCACCGCTTCGGCGTCAATCAGCGAGTGATGCTGGCGCAGAAGGCGCGCACCAACCCGCATATGCTGGTGATGACGGCAACGCCGATCCCGCGCACGCTGACGCTGACTTATTATGGCGACATGGAGGTGAGCCGGCTCGACGAGATGCCGCCGGGACGCCAGCCGATCAAGACGCTGGTGATGTCCGTCGACAAGCTCGATGAGGTGGTTGAGGCGCTGGGGCGGCATATGGCCGCAGGCGGGCAGGCCTATTGGGTGTGTCCGCTGGTGGAGGAAAGCGAGGTCAGCGATCAGGCCGCCGCCGAAGCACGCGCGGAAACGCTGCAGATGCGCCCCCCCGACAAGATCGCGCTGGTGCATGGGCGCATGAAGGGGCCTGAGAAGGACGCGGTGATGGAGCGGTTCGCGAGCGGGCGGGCGAGCGTGCTGGTCGCGACGACGGTAATCGAGGTTGGCGTGGATGTTCCCAATGCGACGTTGATGATCATTGAGGGCGCGGATCGCTTCGGTCTTGCGCAACTGCATCAGCTGCGGGGTCGGGTCGGGCGCGGCGATCAGGCATCGACCTGCCTGCTGCTGCGCGGCAACGCATTGTCAGAGACGGCGCGGGCGCGGCTTGCGTTGATGCGGGACACCAATGACGGGTTTCGCATTGCTGAAGAGGATCTGCGGTTGCGCGGCGCGGGCGATTATCTGGGCACGCGGCAATCGGGCGATCAGAAATTTCGGCTGGCCGGTGACGAGGATATTTCCGACCTGATCGACATGGCGCGCGACGATGCGCGGTTGCTGGTGGAGCGCGACGGAGGGCTCGATTCGCCGCGCGGGCAGGCGGCGCGAAACTGCCTCTATCTGTTCGAAAGGGACGCCGCCGTAAGTTTACTTAAGGGAGGATAAGGCCCGGCGGGGGGTTGATCGAAACCCGACGATCCTGTTTAATTGCTGCATTGCAGCAACAATGAAGCGGTTCGATCAGTTACCCTGTCATGCAACGTCCTGAATTCCATTTTTCGCTCGGCTATGTTGACTGGCGCTGGCTTGCAGGCCTCGTCGGCAGCGCACTTCTGGCGGCATTCATCCACTTCGTCGTTTTTGCGGTCATCCGCCGCGTTTCGCGCAAGACCGGCGGCATCGGCGATGATGAGTTGATCCGTGCCGTCTATCAGCCCTCTCGTTGGATTCTCATCCTCCTGGTGCTGATGACGGGCGCGCAGGCTGCGCGGATCGAACCGCAGTTGGAGAAATGGTGGACCATTGTTTCGGCCATGGCGATGTCGGCGCTTGTCGGCTGGATCGCGATGCGTGTCCTGCGCGCGCTACGCAATATCGTCGAGGAACAGAATGACATCACGGTTGAAAACAACCTGACCGCGCGCCGCCGCACGACCCGGATGCGGATTTTCAACCGTGTGGCGCAGACGATCATCCTGTTTATGACGATATCGTTCATGCTGCTGGCGATACCGGCTGTTCGGGCGGTCGGCGTGACGCTGGTGGCGTCGGCGGGTCTGGCCGCGCTCGCCATCGGTGCTGCGGCACAGCCCGCGCTCAAAAACCTGATCGCTGGTATCCAGATGGCGTTTACAGAGCCGATCAGGATCGACGACGTCGTGATTGTTGAGGGAGAGTGGGGCAAGATCGAGGATATCCGCCTGACCTATGTCATCGTGCATATCTGGGATGACCGGCGGTTGGTCGTTCCGGTGTCCTATTTCCTCGAAAAGCCGTTTCAGAACTGGACGCGCGAAACCAGCCACCTGATCGGGATGGTGTTCATCTATGTCGATCACAGCGCCGATGTGGAGGCGCTACGGCAGGTGTGGATCGACGCTGTTCAGTCCAACCCGCGCTGGGATGGGCGCGTCGCGTTGCTTCAGGTGACCGATCACAAGCCGGACGCGATGGAACTGCGCGGTCTGCTGAGCGCGCGCAATGCGCCCGACGCGTGGGATTTCCGGTGCGAAGCACGTGAGGCGATGATGACGCATCTGCGCGAGCATATGCCAGAGGCGATGGTGCGTGACCGTGTGCGGCTTGAGGAACGCGCAAAACCGGAGAAAACGTCCGGAGTGCTTCCCGGCGTCGATTAGCCTTCGATCACTAGCCCATGTTTTTTCTTGCCAAAGCTGATCTTGTCGCCTGCCTTGGGCGCATAGCTCGCATCGCGCACGACCTCATCGTTGACGCGGATCGCGCCCTCTTCCAGTTTGCGCTTCACCTCCTTGTTGGAGGCGGCGAAGCCGAGCGCCGTGTTGGCGGCAATGATGTTGGGGGCCTGTGACAGCGGGACGCTGGGCAGATCCTCTCCGGTGCCGCCTGCAAATGTCGCGGCGGCGGTGTCGGCGGCGGCGGATGCGGCGTCGCGGCCATGCAGCATGGCGGTCGCCTCATTGGCGAGAATCTTCTTGGCCTCGTTGATTTCCGAGCCTTCCAGCGCCTCAAGCCGGGCGATTTCATCAAGCGGCAGGTCGGTGAACAGGCGCAGGAACCGGCCGACATCAGCGTCCTGCGTGTTGCGCCAGAATTGCCAGTAATCATAGGCGGGCAGGGCGTCTTCATTGAGCCAGACCGCGCCTTTTGCGGTCTTGCCCATCTTGCCACCGTCCGCCGTGGTGATCAGCGGTGTGGTCAGCCCGAACACCTCGGTGCCGTCGACTCGGCGCGACCGC
>CAYGOH010000074.1:2765-7806 GCA_964351385.1 uncultured Sphingobium sp.
CAGGCCGCCCGGCGTGAAAGCTCGAGAAAATCATAGGCTTGCAGGATCATATAATTGAATTCGAGGAAGGTGAGTGGCTGTTCGCGATCCAGCCGCAATTTCACGCTTTCGAATGTCAGCATCCGGTTGATCGTGAAATGCCGACCGATGTCGCGCAGGAAGGGCACATATTCCAGCGTATCGAGCCAATCCGCATTGTTGACCATGACGGCATCCGTCGGGCCGTCGCCGAAGGTCAAAAAATGCCCGAAAACGCGCCGGATTGAGGCGATATTGGCGTCGATATCCTCGCTGGTCAGCAGCTTGCGGCTTTCGTCCTTGCCGCTGGGATCGCCGACCTTCGTCGTGCCGCCGCCCATCAGGACGATCGGCTTGTGCCCGGCCTGTTGCATCCGGCGAAGCATCATGATTTGCACCAGGCTGCCGACGTGGAGCGAGGGCGCGGTGGCGTCGAATCCGATATATCCGGGAACGACTTGTTTTACCGCAAGCGCATCGAGAGCTTCCGCATCAGTGATCTGGTGGATATAGCCACGTTCAAGAAGAAGGCGCAGCAGGTCGGATCGATAATCTGTCATAGCCGCGCGCGCCTAGCATGGAGCGGAAGATTGGACAATATTGCGAGTCTGCTTTGCCACCCCGATACTCCCGCCAAGGCCGTGCGCGGGGTCAAGGTGTCTGGGTCGCGCGGCCATTCGGGCTTTGTCACGGTCCGGTATCATGTCGATGCAGACATGGCGCAGCTGGTCGTCCCCCGCTCCGCAGAGCCGGGCCGGACAGACGGTCTATGGCGAACGACCTGCATGGAATTGTTTACGCGCGACCCCGGCGACGCTGTCTATCGCGAATATAATTTCTCGCCGTCGGGTCAGTGGGCGGCCTATTCCTTCGCCGGCTATCGCGACGGTATGAACGAGATCGACATTTGGGCGCCGAAGATCGAGACGTGCGTTGCCCCGGACAGCCTAATCGTCGATGTGACGTTCGTTTCGCCGCGCCTTGGCCCGCAATCGGTTGGCGCCAGCGTGGTCATAGAGGAAAAAGGCGGCGCCATTTCCTATTGGGCACTGCGGCATGGGCCGGGCAAGCCCGATTTCCATCATCCCGCTTGCTTTGCGTTCGAGCTTCCGGCACCGGAACCGCTATGAACAATGGCATCGACCGGCTGATTGCCGACCCGGATCTGAGAAAACCGCTCGTCGGCAGGCGTGTGGCGCTTCTGGCGCATCCGGCTTCCGTTACCGCCGACCTGACGCACAGTCTCGACGCGCTGGCGGCGTGCCCGGACATTAGGTTGTCGGCGGCGTTTGGCCCGCAGCACGGCCTGCGCGGGGACAAGCAGGACAATATGATGGAAAGCCCGGATTATACCGATCCGGCGCTCGGCATTCCGATATTCAGCCTCTATGGTGAGGTGCGCCGTCCGACCGACGATATGATGGCCAGCTTCGACGTGATCCTGATCGACCTTCAGGATCTGGGATGCCGCATCTACACCTTCATCACGACGCTGCTTTATGTGCTGGAGGCTGCGGCGCAGCATGGCAAGTCGGTCTGGGTGCTGGACCGGCCCAATCCGGCGGGCCGCCCGGTCGAAGGATTGAGCCTGATACCCGGCTGGGAAAGCTTTGTCGGCGCGGGGCCGATGCCGATGCGGCACGGCATGACACTGGGCGAGCTGGGGCACTGGTTCATCGCGCACTATAAGCTCGACGTCGAGTATCGCGTGATCGACATGCATTATTGGTTGCCGGAGGCCGGGCCGGGCTTTGGCTGGCCGGACGATCGCATCTGGATCAACCCCAGCCCCAACGCGCCCAATCTCAATATGGCGCGCGCCTATCCGGGCACGGTGATGCTGGAGGGAACGACGCTGAGCGAGGGCAGGGGGACGACGCGGCCGCTCGAAATCTTCGGTGCGCCCGATATCGATGCAAAAGCGGTGATCGCGGAAATGCGTGCGCTTGCGCCCGAATGGCTGCACGGGTGCACCTTGCGCGACATCTGGTTCGAGCCGACCTTCCACAAGCATGTCGGGCAGCTATGCAGCGGCGTGCATATTCATGCCGAAGGCGCGTTTTATGACCATGAGGGGTTCAGGCCGTGGCGGTTGCAGGCGCTCGGTTTCAAGGCGATCAGGCGGTTGTATCCCGACTATGATCTTTGGCGCGATTTTCCATATGAATATGAGTTCGGCAAGCTGCCGATAGACGTGATCAACGGCTCGCCGCGCCTGCGCGAGTGGGTCGACGATATGGCGGCGAGTCCTGCCGACCTCGAATCGCCGACCGTGGCCGACGAACGCGCATGGATCGAGGAACGCCAGCCCTATCTGCTCTATTGAGCTCGGGTCGAACGCGCGAGCAGCCGGTCCAGCGTCTTTTGCAGCTGCGCGACTTCGTCTCGCAATGAGGTGATCTGTTCGATAGCCGAAGCGCTGCCGATCGAGGGCGCGCTCGGCCTGCGCTTCATGATCATCTTGCGCATCCAGCGGCCCAAAGCGAGCAGCCGGTCCCGCTTGGGCAGCGCCAATGAGAGGTTGCGCGGTAGCGGGAATAATGTTTCGTCTGCCCAGTGGATATGTGACGTATCGATGTTTGGCGACGGAGTCGCAGCCGCTGCGCTCTCCCGCTCCTGCTTGGGACTGATCGGTTTGCACTCAGGAGGCTTCACTGCATGAGCCGCAACCGTGGCGGCTGCATGGACATAGGGCTTGCGACGCGATGCCTTGCTCTGGCCCTTGCGGCTTTTGCGACGTGCCTTGCGGCCCACGGGCTTTGCGGCAGGCGGCTGAGCAAAATATTCCGGTTCGATGGGAAGCGGTAAAGCGCGCAAAACTTCGGGCTCTTTTCGCGGCAGGGTGGCGGGCGGTTTGGGCGGAGGAAGACAGATGACCGATGGCGTGGCGGTGTGCTGGCGCATGCGCGACTGGCTTGAACGTCCCTGCTTCATAAAGATGTCCCCCCTTTAAAACGGCAACCAAAATCCCCCGAACAAAAACGCAATATATTGTAGTCTTTTTACCACCGGACCGCTGGGTCTTGTATCCGTAATAATACAATGGCGCGCGTATGGAAAGTGTGACTGCGACGAACGGGCCAGAAACGCACAGGAAATGGGCTGGCGGCCATTGCGGCAACCAGCCCGTTTTTTCTGAGTGGGCGATGGCGCTGATCAGGCCGCCATGGCGTGCACATCGGCGGCGGTCAGCGTCTGTCCGCCGATACCCCAGTCGCCCTGTTCGATCTCGACGATCTTGACCCAGGTGACCTGACGCAGGGCCTCGCCCTCTATGGCGACCATCGTGTCGGTCACCTTGCTGATGATTTCCTGCTTCTGAGCGGGCGTGAAAACATCCTTGATCAGTTCTACGGTAACGAGCGGCATATTCAGTCTCCTCTTGCTGTCTGGCCGGTGCGTCCGGCGATGAGGAGCTTTTGCCGCGCGGTGTGCGGAAAGTTTAGTTCATGATCTGTAGGAAACCGCTACAGTTTCTGAAGTAACCTGCTACAAATTCTGATCAATCGCGCAAAGATTGCCGGGAACAGGAAGGGTTGAGCATGAAATATGGACAATTCTGCCCCATTGCCAAGGCGACCGAAATCCTGGGAGAGAAATGGACCTTCCTGATCATCCGGGAGCTGATCATGGGCGGGCGCCGGTTCAATGAAATTCAGCGCGGCCTGGGCGACATATCGCCCGCGCTGCTGACCGCGCGGCTCAAATCGCTCGAAGCGCAGGGCATGGTCGTGCGCCGTCGCGGTTCGGGCGAGCGGCAATATGAATATTATCCGACGGAGGCATGTCAGGCGCTGCTGCCGATCCTGAAGGGGTTGGGCGACTGGGGCCTGTTATGGGCGCGCACCAATGTGCTGGACGACGATCTCGATGTCGATCTGCTGATGCTATATCTGGAGCGGAGCGTCGACCCATCCAAGCTGATCGGCAAGGAAAGCGTCATCCAGTTCAAGTTCGACGATCTGACCGAGCAGAAGGACTGGTGGCTGCTGGTCAAGGATCAGCGGGTGGACCTGTGCATTGTCGATCCCGGCAAGGATGTGAACGTTTTTTTCAATTGCTCGGTGCGCACGATGCATGATGTGTGGATGGGCGACCGGTCTTATAGCGAAGCGATCAAGGCAGGCGACCTGATTGTCGAGGGCGAACCGGCGCTTGTCAGGAACATCCGAGCATGGCTGAAACCCAGCGTGTTCGAGGATGCGGCGCGCGCGCCCTGGCCGGAAGCGGCCTGAGCGCCCGGGTCAGACTTTCGCGCCTATCGTTTCCGGCTCAGTTCGCGCATCGCATCGTCGAGTCCGTCGAGCGTCAGCGGATACATGCGATCATTCATGAGCTGGCGGATCATCCGGTTGGACTGGTTGTAATCCCAATAATCGCGGTTTTCGGGGTTGAGCCAGATCGTCGCCGGGTAGGTGTGCGTGACCCGCTCCATCCATGTCGCGCCCGGTTCTTCGTTCATATGTTCGACGCTGCCGCCCGGATGGGTGATCTCATAGGGGCTCATGGCCGCATCACCGATGAAGATGATTTTGTAATCATGGCCATATTTGTGGAGGATATCCCACGTCCTGATCCGTTCCGACCAGCGGCGTCGATTATCCTTCCACACGCCTTCGTACAGGCAATTGTGGAAATAGAAGAATTCCATATTCTTGAATTCGGTGGTCGCGGCGCTGAACAGCTCCTCGGTCAGCTTGATATGCGGGTCCATCGACCCGCCGACATCGAGAAACAGCAAAAGCTTGACCGCGTTGCGGCGTTCGGCGCGCATGTGGATGTCGAGGAAGCCGCGTTTCGCCGTGCCATCGATCGTGGCGTCGATATCCAGCTCATCGGCCGCGCCTTCGCGCGCGAAACGCCGCAGGCGGCGCAGCGCGACCTTGATGTTGCGGGTGCCCAGCTCTCGCGTTGAATCGAGATTTTTGAACTCGCGCTTTTCCCATACCTTGATCGCACGCTTGTGCCGGGATTCGCCGCCGATCCGCACGCCTTCGGGATTGTAGCCGCCATTGCCGAAGGG
>CAYGOH010000074.1:7816-8938 GCA_964351385.1 uncultured Sphingobium sp.
CGTTTTTCCTGTTCGGCGAGACGCTCTTTCAACGTCTCCATGATCTCGTCCCAGTCGCCCAGCGACTTGATCTTTTCCATCTCTTCGGGGCTGAGAAATTTCTCGGCGACGGCGCGCAGCCATTCTTCGGGTATCTCTCCGGCCACATTGCCGGGAATGTCGCTCAATATGCCCTTGAAGACCTTGGAAAACACCTGATCGAACCGGTCGATCAGCCCTTCGTCCTTCACATAGGTAGCGCGGGCGAGATAATAGAAGCTCTCGGGCGTACGGTCGATCACGTCCCGATCGAGCGCGTCGAGCAACACCAGATGTTCCTTGACGCTGGCCGGGATGCCCGCGGCGCGCAGTTCATCGAGGAAGTTGAGCAGCATCGGCTATTTCGCAACAGGCGGCGTATCCGGCCCGCCGGGATGATGCGGCAGGGACGGGTCGAGCAGCGCCCAGGACGGCGCGCTTTTTGCCCAGATGATGGATGTTGGTGGGGCAATTTCGGGATCGTCCAGCGTTCCGACCCGTACGCGCATCGGCATGCCGGAAGGCTGAACCGTCTTGCTGTACATTTGCGACCCGCATTGCGAGCAAAAGCCGCGCTCTACCTTGTTGCCGCTGTCGGCGATCATGTCGAGCGTCGTGATTTCGCCCGTATAGTGCACGGATTCTTCGGGGAAGAGCGCGTTGACCGTCGCCGATCCGCTCGCGATGCGCTGACAATCGCGGCACCAGCACATGCGCGATCCCAGCGGCTAGGCTGTAATCGAAAATCGCACCTGACCCCACAGTCAACCGCCTTTGATGGTCATCAGATCCCCCCCTCCGCGCCATGAACGCGAGGCGCTCGAACAGCATCACGTCCTGCTCATTCTTGAGCAGTGCGCCATGCAGCGGCGGAATGGCCTTGCGCGCGTCCTGAGATTGCAGAATGTCGAGCGGCATGTCTTCGGCCAGCAGCAGCTTTAGCCAGTCCAGCAGCTCGCTGGTGCTCGGTTTTTTCTTGAGGCCGGGGACCTCCCGCAGATCATAGAAGATTTCGAGCGCGCGGTTGACCAGTATCTTCTGGATGCCGGGGAAATGGACATCGACGATTGCCTGCATCGTCTCGCGCTCGGGAAACTGGATATA
>CAYGOH010000074.1:8948-10770 GCA_964351385.1 uncultured Sphingobium sp.
CAGTTCCTTTTCATTGTTCGATGTGATTACGACGATGGGACGTTCCTGCGCCTTCACCGTTTCGCCGGTTTCGTAGACATGGAACTCCATGCGGTCGAGTTCCTGCAGCAGGTCGTTGGGAAATTCCATGTCGGCCTTGTCGATTTCGTCGATCAGGAGAACCGGCAGCCTCTCTGAGGTGAATGCCTCCCACAGCTTGCCGCGCTTGATGTAATTGCCGATGTCGTGGACGCGCTCGTCGCCCAACTGTCCGTCGCGCAGGCGGGCAACAGCGTCATATTCATAGAGGCCCTGATGCGCCTTGGTGGTCGACTTGACGTTCCATTCGATCAGCGGCGCGTCGAGCGCGCTGGCGATCTGCTGGGCGAGCACGGTTTTGCCGGTGCCCGGTTCCCCTTTTACGAGCAGCGGACGGCGCAGCAACACGGCTGCGTTGACGGCCACCTTCAGATCATCGGTGGCGACATAATCGGCAGTACCCTCGAAACGCTGCATCTTCTTTCCCTTGTTGCAATGCAAAAAGGGTAGAATGAATTGTTGGGTCTGGCAAGAAAGCGGGGAGGGTTATTCGCTCGCGCGGATTTCTGCGCGTGCCCGCATCAATTCCCACAAGCCGCGATGCTGGTTGAGCAGCTGCCGCGCACCGAAGTGAATGGCGCGCGAGACATTTTCGTCCACCGCAATCTCTCGCGCAACGGCGAAGCTTTCCGCCGTGCCGGGCAAAGTGCAGCTTGGCGGCTCAAGGCCGACGCGAAGCGCCGCCATGTCAAGCAGGCGACGCACACCGGCCCAATCGAGAACCAATGCGATGGCGGCACCCATCGCGCAGCCGCGACGATCCGATTGCGATAGCATGTCGAGCGCATGGCGCTGCTGGAGAACGGCGGAATCGCAGTTGTTCTGTCCAGCTGTGCTGGGCACAGGGCCGAGGGCGACCGATATCTGCGTCAGATAGGCGCGTTCGTCGGCGAACGCTTCGCAAGCCTGGAGCAGCCATTGACGCGCGGCATTGTCGGCGCAGCGCGTTGCGGCATGATCAACCACACCGGGGAAGCGCCCATGAAGAAGGCAGAGATAATGGGCGGCATCTGCCAACGAAGCCATGGGTCGCGCGCCATGATCACTGGCGGCCGCAGCCATCGCCTGCACATGGGGGTGAATGGCCGATCCTTGAATAGCAATCAGCGATTCCATCGTTGCGCTAATGTCCCTGCGAGTTTCGTCGTTGGGAAATCGGGCGTGCTGCATAATCTACCTCTTATCCCCCACTGACCGAAAGTTCTAAGAGACTTATATTGCTATGCGGTAAATGCCTTGTTTATCCCATATAGGGAACTCATCGCAGTTTTGGGGCAACGCTGTGTCAATATGACGCATTCACCGCCCAAAGATGGTTACTGATCGAGAAAGCTCCGCATTTTCCGGCTGCGCGAGGGATGCTTGAGCTTGCGCAGCGCCTTTGCTTCAATCTGGCGGATTCGCTCCCGCGTGACGCTGAACTGCTGGCCCACTTCCTCAAGCGTGTGGTCGGTGTTCATACCGATGCCGAAGCGCATGCGCAGCACACGTTCTTCGCGCGGCGTCAGGCTGGCGAGAACGCGCGTAACGGTCTCTTTCAGGTTTGCCTGGATCGCCGCATCGACGGGGATAATGGCGTTCTTGTCCTCGATGAAATCGCCCAGATGCGAATCCTCTTCGTCGCCGATCGGCGTTTCCAGAGAGATCGGCTCCTTGGCGATTTTCATCACCTTGCGCACCTTTTCGAGCGGCATGGACAGGCGTTCGGCCATTTCTTCGGGTGTGGGTTCGCGGCCCTGCTCAT
>CAYGOH010000075.1:0-10608 GCA_964351385.1 uncultured Sphingobium sp.
CTCATTATTCAGGCTCCTCACCACAAGCCTGAATCACACCCGTCACCGCAAATCAATGGGTCCTGACCCTACGCAGTTGCACCAATCGACCCGACGCAGCGATTGCTTCAATTATAGGGTGCGATGAAGCCTTCGGGTTTCTATATGCATGCGGATGACAAGCGATATCGATCTTGCCGATTTTCAGCTCACAGCGCCTGCGAACGCCTCCAAAATCGTCGTTGCCATGTCCGGCGGCGTCGATTCGAGCGTGGTGGCGGCTCTTGCCACGCGCACCGGCGCAGAGGTGATCGGCGTCACGCTTCAGCTCTACGATCATGGCGCCGCCGTGGGACGAACGGGCAGCTGCTGCGCCGGACAGGATATCCGCGACGCGCGCGCGGTCGCGGACCGGATGGGGATCGCCCATTATGTATTCGATTACGAAAGCCGCTTTCGCGACTCGGTGATCGCGGATTTCGCCGACGAATATATGGCGGGGCGCACGCCGATCCCGTGCGTCAAATGCAATATGGGCGTGAAGTTCACCGATCTGTTTTCGCTGGCGCGCGAACTGGGTGCCGATTGCCTCGCCACCGGTCATTATGTGCGGCGGGTCATCGGGCAGGACGGCGGGGCGCAATTGCATCGCGCCGCCGACCCAGCGCGCGACCAAAGCTATTTCCTGTTTGCAACGACGCAGGACCAGCTCGACTATCTGCGCTTCCCGCTGGGCAATCTGCCCAAGGGCCGGGTTCGTGAAATTGCGGCCGAACTGGGCCTTTCCGTCGCGCTGAAACCGGACAGTCAGGATATCTGCTTCGTACCCGAAGGTGATTATGCGGCCATAGTGCGCAAGCTGCGGCCCGATGCCGACGAGAGCGGCGACATCGTCCATATCGATGGGCAGGTGCTGAGCCGTCACAAGGGGCTGATCCACTATACCGTCGGGCAGCGGCGCGGCCTTGAAATCGGCGGCCTTGCAGAACCGCTCTATGTCGTGCGGCTCGATGCCGAGCAGCGGCGCGTCATCGTCGGGCCAAAATCCGCGCTGGCCGTCAGCGAAGCCTTTCTGTCCGACATCAACTGGCTGGGCGACAATTTTTCAGGACCGCTGCGCGCGAAGGTGCGTTCGCTGGCGAAGCCGGTCGCCGCGCGGCTGGACGACAATCGTCTGCTGTTCGATGCGCCCGAATATGGCGTCGCGCCCGGGCAGGCCGCTGTGCTGTATGATGGAGACCGGGTGCTGGGCGGCGGCTGGATCGACAGCACGGTGAGCGCAGGACAGACCCCTATTGCGGCAGCATCAGACAGCCATAACCCGGCTTGAATTGGGCGGACGCACTGCCCAGCATGGGAATGCTGGCGTCTATCCGTTTCTCTTCGGGGATTTCCGACAGCGAGACAAACCCGGCATCCTGCTCGATATCGCGCGCGCAGCTGTCCGCGCTGCGCCCCTCGACATAGCGGCACGAACAGGTGAGCCGTGCCGCATAGGCTGACCCGGCATGCGCGGCGGCGCGCCATTCCGACCATTTCCAGACAGTGAGCGCCACCAGCGCGACGACCAGCGCCACCGCTCCCCATTTTAATACGCTTTGGCGATCCATCCCTGCCCTTTTTCTGTTCGCATGATACATCCCCCGCTATGACAAGCGCCATGAACAGCAAAAGACTTCTGCGTGCAAGCGCCGCCCTGCTCATCATGGGGCTGATCGGCCCTGCGCTCACCGCGCAATCGGCACCGGTCGCCCAATATGAACGGCTGGAAAAAGCGAGCGGCGTGTCCGCCTCCGCGCTGGCAACGGCCATCGAACCGATTTTCGACGATGACGCGATGGGAACAACGCAGGCGCTGATCGTGATGCAGTCCGGAAAAGTCGTGGCGGAACGCTATGGCGCGGAGATCGCGCCGGACACCAAATTGCTCTCCCGCTCCATCGGCAAGACGATCACGGCGGCACTGGTGGGGCTGATGGTGTCGGACGGGCGTCTCGCGCTCGACAGCCCGGTGCCGGTCCATGCATGGAGCCAGCCGGGCGACCCGCGCGGCACGATCACGCTGCGCAACCTGTTGCAGATGACGTCCGGCCTCGACCATCGCGAGGCCGGCGAGCCGCTATATTCGAGCGATACTGTGCGCATGCTGTTCCTGACGGGCGATCGCGGAGGCGCTCAGGATATGGCCGCTTTTGCCGAGGCCAAGCCGGTCGCGCGTCCGCCCGGCAGCCATTTCCTCTATTCGACCGCCGACACAATGATCCTGTGCGACCTGATGACCCGCATGCTGACCGACAGCGAGCGTCCGGACGCGCGACGCGATGCGATGATGGAATTCATCCGTGGACGGCTGATGAAACCGGTCGGACTCGACAGCCTGACCCCGGAATTCGACGCGCACGGCACGATGATCGGCGGCGCGATGCTGCACATGACCGCGCGCGATTATGCCCGCTTTGGCGAGTTTTTGCGGCATCAGGGGCGCGTCAATGGCCATCAGGTGCTGTCCGCGCGCTGGGTATCGTTCATGACCAGCCCGAGCGCGCAGAACCCGGCCTATGGTGGGCATGTCTGGCTCAACCGCGAAGGCGCGGAAAATTCGCTGTTTCCCGGCCGCGCATCACGACGCCTGTTCGGCGCGGTCGGCCATCACGGCCAATATCTGCTGATCGACCCGTCGCGGCAGCTTGTGGTGGTCCGCATGGGCATTTCGACAGAGGAACAGCGCGTCAACCTGCGCGATGCGCTCGCCGACCTTGTGGAGCGCTTCCCTAACTCTTGAGGTCGTCCGACATTTCCTCAGCCAACAGAGCATGGGCATCTTCGCCGCGCAGCGGATCGTGCCCGCCTTCCACATGCCCTTCCGGGTCCGGATGGATCAGGATTTCGACGCCGGGAAATTCCTTCATCAGCGCGTCCTCGATCTCGTCCATAACGATATGCGCCTGCTTCACGGTCATTTCGGGATCGACCGATGCGTGAAATTGCACGAAGCGATGCGTGCCACTCGACCGCGTGCGCATATCATGAATGCCGCGCAATGCGGGGTGCCGTGACGCGATGACGAGGAAATGCTGCCGGTCCTCCAGCGACCATTCCTTGTCCATCAGATTGTCGACCGCGTCCGACGCCGATGACCATGCGCTCCACGCGAGCCAGATCGCGATGCCGATGCCGAAGGCCGCATCCGCGCCGCCGACCCCGAGATACTGGTCGAGCACGACCGCAACGATGACGGACAGGTTCAGGAAAAAATCCGACTTGTAATGGATATTGTCGGTGCTGATCGCGAGGCTGCCGGTGCGGGCGATTACGCGCTTTTGATAGAGCACGAGCGCGAGGCTGAGGATGATCGCGATGATCGATACGCCAATTCCGGCCTCCGGCGCCTGCGTTTCGTGGGTGCTGCCCAGCCGATGGATCGATTCCCACCCAAGCCCGAGCGCCGCGATGGTGATCAGCACGACCTGAAACAGTGCCGACAAGGCCTCCGCCTTGCCATGGCCGAAGCGATGCTCATGGTCCGCAGGCATCGCCGCCCAGCGCACCCCCATCAGCGTGACGAGGCTCGCGACCAGATCGAGGCCGGTATCCGCGAGCGAGCCCAGGACGGCGACCGAGCCAGTGCTCGACACGGCATAGGCCTTCAGAATCAACAAGATACTGGCAACCGCAACGCTGGCCAGTGCGGCCCTCTGCGTCAGCCGTCCGCGCTGCTCAGGACTGTGGCGCGCGTTGCTCATGGATAGAGCATCCCGCTGTCCCATCCGCCCGAAGCATTGCGCGTGAACAGCCAGCGTTCATGCAGCCGATGTTCGCGGTCCTGCCAGAATTCGATGCGTTCGGGCACCAGCCGAAACCCGGACCAGTGCGGCGGGCGGGGCACATCCTGCCCTTCGAACTGCTGCGCCATCGCTTCGTACCGTGCCATGAAAACGTCGCGGCTTTCGAGCGGGCGGGACTGGTCCGACGCCCATGCGCCCAGCTGACTGTCGCGGCTGCGCGTCGCGAAATAGGCATCGGCGGCGGCATCATCGACCCTGTCGACCGCGCCTTCAATCCGTATCTGCCGACGCAGCGATTTCCAGTGGAACAGTAACGCGGCATGGCTGTTGGCGAGCAGGTCGCCCGCCTTGCGCCCCTCAAAATTCGTGTAGAAAACAAAGCCGTCCGGCCCATGCCCCTTCAGCAGGACCATGCGGACCGATGGCCGCCCTTGTGCGTCCGCAGTCGCCAGCGCCATCGCATTGCTGTCGTTGATCTCGCTCTGCCGCGCCTCGCCATACCAGCGGTCGAACCAGGAAAAGGGGTCTTGCATCATCATTTTCTCCTACTGCGGGGCACCGATCCTGTCGAGGACCAGCTACTTTTCCTTGCACTCTTTCCTTGAAGCGCGCCGGTGTCTGCGCCACATGGTATGCGAACCGCGAACGGAATATGGTATCAGGCAGGAATGGCAGACCCGTACAGCATATTGGGCGTCTCACGCAGCGCGAGCGAGAGCGACATCAAGTCTGCCTATCGCAAGCTCGCCAAGGAGCTGCACCCCGACCGCAACAAGGACAATCCGAAGGCCGCCGAACGCTTTTCGCAGGCGACCAACGCCTATGACCTGCTGTCGGACAAGGACAAGCGCGCGCAGTTCGACCGGGGCGAAATAGACGGCGACGGCAACCCGACCGCCCCCTTCGGCTTTGGCGGGCGTGGCGGCAATGCCAACGCCTACTCCGCCTATGGCAGCGGCGGCGCGGGCGGGCCGGAAGGGTTTGAATTTTCAAGCGGCGGCGACTTCGGCGATATTTTCGAAGGTCTGTTCGGCGGCGGCAGACAGGCAGGCGCGGGTGCGGGAAGCGCAGGCGGCTTCGCGGGCTTCGGACGCGGACGCGCGCCGCGCGGCGCGAATGTTCAATATCGGCTGGCCGTCGATTTCGTCGATGCCGCGACGCGCGCCTCCCAGCGCATCACGCTGCAGGATGGCAAGACCATCGACGTAAAGCTGCCCGCCGGTGTCGAGCAGGGAACGCAGATGCGCCTTGCGGGCAAGGGGCAGGCCGCGCCCGGCGGCAATGGCGACGCGATCATCACCATCGAAATTCGCGACCACGCCTTTTTCCGGCGCGATGGCGACGATATCCGCCTCGATCTTCCGATCACGCTGAAAGAGGCGGTGGAAGGCGACAAGGTGAAAGTGCCGACTGTCGACGGCGCGGTAATGATCACCATTCCGGCCGGAAGTTCATCGGGCAAGACGTTGCGCCTTAAAGGCAAGGGGTTTTCCACCAAGTCAGGCGGTCGCGGAGATCTGCTCGTCACGGTGATGATCGACATTCCCGCGGACGATGCGGAGCTGCGCGCCTTTGTTTCGGGATGGCAGGATACGCGCAATCCGCGCGGAACCATCGGCGGCTGAAACCGTCATTACATGTTGCGACGGCATAACAGCCGTTGGAAAGGTCAATGCAGGAAAGCTCGCCCCAATCCCCCGAAGCGCGGCGCAGGCGATATGGGTTTCGCCTGAAACGCGCTCCCTGGCGCGACCGGGACGGCCATTTGCGCACCGGCGCATTCAGCTGGGAAGTCGTCAAGCGAGTCGGCGTCGGGGTCTATAATGACGGCTTCATCCATGCGGGCAACCTCGCCTATCTCTCGCTGCTCGCGCTGTTTCCCTTCTTCATCGTCGCTGCATCCATCGCCAGCGCGCTCGGGCGAACCGACGACGGCATCGCGGCGGTCAACGCCTTTCTCTATACGGTGCCGCCCAGCGTAGCCAACGCGTTGCGCGGCCCGATCGAGAGCGTGCTGAGCGCCAGAACAGGGTCCGGCATCGTCTGGCTCGGCGTTCTGGTCGCGCTATGGACCACAGCCAGCCTCATCGAAACGATCCGCGACATCTTGCGGCGCGCCTATGGTACGCATAGCGGCACGCCCTTCTGGCAACACCGGCTGCGATCGATCGGCATCGTCGTCGTCAGCGTGTTTGCGGTGATGGCGGCCTTTTCAGCGCAAGTGGCGCTGACCGGCGCGGACCAGTTCTTGCAGCGTGTGCTGCCGTTCGCCGACGATACCATCGGCTTCGTCAATGCGACCAAGATTGTGCCGTTCGTTGTGCTGACTTTCGCACTTTACGCGCTGTTCTACACATTGACGCCCAAGCGATACCGGGCGCCCGAATTCCCGAAATGGCCCGGTGCCATTTTAACGACGCTCTGGTGGTACGGCACATTGATGCTGTTGCCGGTGGTGTTGTCGCATTTGTCCACCTATGACCTGACCTACGGCAGCCTTGCAGGCGTGATGATAACGTTGATTTTTTTCTTTCTCGTGGGGCTGGGCGTGGTAATTGGCGCGGAATTGAATGCGGCGCTTGCGGAATTTCCGCAGGACGACGCCAAAGATGTTGAAACGAATGAAGGGGTTGTGGGCAAATGACGGGTTTGATGGCGGGGAAAAAGGGCCTCATCATGGGTCTGGCCAACGACAAGTCCCTGGCATGGGGCATCGCCAAGGCGCTGCATGCGCAGGGCGCGGAAATGGCGTTCTCCTATCAGGGTGAAGCGCTCGAAAAGCGCGTGCGCCCGCTGGCCGCGGAGGTCGGTTCCGATTTCCTGATCCCCTGCGACGTGATGGACATGGCCAATCTGGACGCCGCGTTCGACACGATCGCGGCGAAATGGGGCCAGCTCGACTTCGTGCTGCACGCCATCGGCTTTTCCGACAAGAACGAGCTGCGCGGCAAATATGTCGATACCAGCCTCGACAACTTCCTGATGACGATGAACGTGTCCGCCTACAGCTTCGTGGCGGTGGCGAAGCGCGCGCGCGCGTTGATGCCCGAGGGCGGATCGCTTGTGACGCTGACCTATTATGGCGCGGAAAAGGTGATCCCGCATTATAATGTGATGGGCGTCGCCAAGTCGGCGCTGGAAACCAGCGTCAAATATCTCGCCGCCGATCTGGGGCCTGAAAATATCCGCGTCAACGGCATATCGGCCGGGCCGATCAAGACGCTCGCGGCATCTGGCATCGGCGATTTCCGCTATATCCTCAAATGGAACGAGCTGAACTCGCCGCTGCGTCGCAACGTCACCATCGAGGATGTCGGCGGCGCGGGTCTCTACCTGCTGTCCGATCTCGCGTCCGGCGTTACGGGCGAAATCCACCATGTCGATGCGGGCTATAATGTCGTCGGCATGAAGGCCGAAGACGCGCCCGACATCGCGCTGGACAAATGACCGAGCCAATCGGCCTTTACAATTTCGGCGTCAACTATCTTGACGTTGCTCGAGCGGCGGCTACCGAAAATCGGGAATGGCGTTTTAACGATCCATTTGAGTTTCTGATCTCTCATGGACTGGAGCTTATATTCAAGGCGGACGCTTCCCGCGAATTGGGTCTAAATGAAATCAAGACGCTGTACGGACACTCCCTCCCTAAGCTATTCGAAAATTTGAGCGACGAGTTTCGACGCCAATTTGATGTGAGCGACGAGTTGAAAAAGCTCGTCGATGATTTGGACATCGGCCATTCTGGCCCCGAATGGCGAAATCGATACCTCGTAACGGGCCTTCGCCCAGTTTTTCCAGTTCTCTCGGAAATGATACAGATTGTAGAACCATTTAATCTCAATGATCGCCGCTGGCTTTCCAATCATTTCGTCAGGCAAGTTGTATGAGCTTCAACAGTTTCGGTCATGTGTTTCGCTTTTCCACCTGGGGTGAGAGCCATGGCCCCGCCATTGGCGCAATGGTCGACGGGTGCCCGCCCGGACTGACAATCTCGGAGGGCGACATCCAGCCCTGGCTCGACAAGCGCCGCCCGGGCACATCCAAATTCACGACGCAGCGGCAGGAACCCGATCAGGTCCGCATCCTGTCCGGCGTGTTCGACGGCAAGACGACCGGTACGCCGATCAGCCTGATGATCGAGAATGTCGATCAACGGTCGAAGGATTATAGCGAGGTCGCCAAATCCTACCGCCCCGGCCATGCCGACTATGCCTATGACGCCAAATATGGCTTTCGCGATTATCGCGGCGGTGGACGCTCCAGCGCCCGCGAAACCGCATCGCGCGTGGCGGCGGGCGCGGTGGCGCGGCTCGTCATCCCCGAAGTCACGATCCTCGGCTATGTCAGCGCGATCGGCGGCGATGCGATAGACCCCGCCAGCTTTGACGCAGGCGAGATCGGCAACAACCCCTTCTTCTGCCCGGACAAGGCGGCCGCTGCGCGCTGGGAGGCGCTGGTCGATGGTGCGCGCAAGGATGGCTCATCGCTCGGCGCGGTGGTCGAATGCGTGGCGACGGGCGTGCCCGCCGGATGGGGCGCACCGCTCTACAAAAAGCTCGATGCGGAACTCGCGAGCGCAATGATGTCGATCAACGCGGTGAAGGGCGTCGAGATCGGCGACGGGTTTGCGGCGGCGACCCTGCGCGGTGAGCAGAATGCCGATGCGATGCGCCCCGGCAAGGGGGGAACGCCCGAATTCCTGGCCAATCATGCGGGCGGGATCGCAGGCGGCATCTCCACCGGCCAACCGGTTCGCGTGCGCATCGCGTTCAAGCCGACCAGCTCCATCCTGACGCCGGTGGAAACGATCACGCGCGACGGAGAAGCGAGCGAAATCGTCACCAAGGGCCGCCATGACCCGTGCGTCGGCATCAGGGGCGTGCCCGTGGTCGAGGCGATGATGGCGCTCGTGCTGGCGGACCAGAAGCTGTTGCACCGCGCGCAATGCGGCTGAGCTGATGGCGGAAGAGCGGCCCGAGCGTCGTGGCTATCAACCGCCCTTTTTTGTTCAGAAGACGTTCCGGATCATCGGATATAGCTGCCTCATTGGGTGGAGTGCGCTCAGTCTGCTCGTCATCCTGTGGTGTATTTCCACCTATGATGATTACACCGGCGATCCGATGATGAGACTCTCATCGAGTTGCCAGCAGGGATTTGCCGCCGCCGTGGCGGCGTTGATGCTTCCGCCCTTTTTACTCATATTGGCGTACCAATTGTGGCGTTGGAGACAAAATACGAACCTGATTTTGGCCGGCTTCTGCGCGCTTATGAGCCTTGCGCTCATTGGCAGCATAGCGCTGGTTGAGGCAGCCGATATAGAGCAACCGGAAAGCTGCAATTAAAGCGCGCCTGAACGGCTGCTGGCACCGCCAGATGCGACCCCGTCTCCCACTGCGATCCGCCCTTCGCCTTGCGCGATGGCATTCATACCGAACACCACGCCTTCAGCATTGAATTTTCCGAGCCTGCGCAGCGTTGATGTGACCGCATTGCCGTCTTCGCGCTCACCGGTTTCGGGGTTTTGCGTAACCACGATACAGCGCGCGCACGGTTTTGTGAGGCGGAGCGGCACGGTTCCGGCGATCAGCGTGGCCCAGTCCTCCTCGGCCCATGCGTCACCGCCATCGTTCAGCACGATGTTCGCGCGGAACCGCGCCATCGTCACGGGTTTCTCCAGCGCGGCATTCAACGCATTGAGCGATGCGGTTCGCGTAACCAATATCGGATAGCCATCGGCGAAGCTCACCATCTCGTCCGCATGCGCATAGCCCGGATCGACGGGTCTGATCGACCGGTCCGGCATATAGGCCAAACGTAGCCTTCGCCCGGCCACTTCGGAAATCAGGCGGCTCGCATCATTATCGACGACAAGCGCGTCGACCGTGTCGCGCCAGACCGTGACGGACGCGGTATCTTCCCCCTGCACGGCGACAGGCAGCGTCGCATCCCCTTCCGGCGCGGTAAGGCGATAGCCGCCTTCGACCATGCGCATCGCGATCCGCGCCAATGCCGGAACTTCGCGGCGCGTCACGAAGCGCCCGCCGTCATCCACGATCATCCAGCGACGGTCGCCCGTCAGGCCACGCGCCTCCACCGCCGAGGATTGCAGCGCGACCGGCCCGAGGCTTTTGACGGGATAGATGAAGAGGGCCGCGATCCGCATTGCGCTGTCCTACCCCCGAAGCCCGCGCGATGCCATAAAAGAAGCCCGCCCGAAGATCCTGTCTCCGGGCGGGCTCTCGCTATCGTTGCGGGCGAGGTCAGACCCCGCCCACATCTGATCAGTTCATGTCTTCGGTGGTGAAGTCCTCACCCTGAACCTTGCCGAGCGGATCGTCGCCGATGGCGGCTTCCGGGCCCTGCTTCAGCTCATACTCATGCTCTTCGGCAGCGCTGGCGGGCGCAACGAGATGCGCCTCCAGACTGCGGAGCGAGGCGCGAAGCGCCGCGTCGCGCGACGATGCCGCGATGCGCATGCGGTTCATGCCCGCGCCCGTACCCGCCGGGATGAGGCGGCCGACGATGACATTTTCCTTCAGGCCGATCAGCGTGTCCTTCTTGCCCTGAACCGCTGCCTCGGTGAGGACGCGGGTGGTCTCCTGGAACGATGCCGCCGAGATGAAGCTGCGCGTCTGCAGGCTCGCCTTGGTGATGCCGAGCAACACCGGCTTGCCTTCCGCGGGCTGCTGCCCCGGCTCAAGCTTGGAGTTGATCTCATGCATCTCTTCGGCGTCGACCTGTTCGCCCGCGAGCAGCGTTGTGTCGCCACCCTCGGTGATCTCGACCTTTTGCAGCATCTGGCGAACGATCACCTCGATGTGCTTGTCGTTGATCTTCACGCCCT
>CAYGOH010000076.1:0-10498 GCA_964351385.1 uncultured Sphingobium sp.
TGCCGATATCGGGGTGACGGGCGGAAAAATCGTCGCAATCGGTTCGGACCTTGGCGATGCCGGGGAACTAGTCGACTGCACCGGGCTCGATGTGCTTCCGGGCGTGATCGACAGCCAGGTGCATTTTCGCGAGCCGGGCCTCGAACATAAGGAAGATCTGGAATCGGGCAGCCGGGCCGCCGTGCTCGGTGGTGTCACCGCCGTGTTCGAGATGCCGAACACCAATCCGAACACCGATACGGCCGATCGCATTGCCGACAAACTGTCCCGCGCCCATCATCGTATGTGGTGCGATCATGCCTTCTATGTTGGCGCGACTGCTGAGAATGCGGATGAGCTGAAAGATCTGGAACGTGTTCCGGGTACGGCTGGCGTGAAGATCTTCATGGGCGCGTCAACCGGCAGCCTGCTGGTCGATGACGACGCGGCGCTGGCGCGCGTGCTGGCATCCGGGTCGCGGCGCGTGGCGATTCACGCGGAAGACGAAGCGCGGATGAACGCGCGCAAGGATTTGCGGATCGAGGGCGATCCATCCTCTCATCCCGTCTGGCGCGACGACGAAAGTGCGATGATGGCGACAAAACGTATCATCGCGCTCGCCCGCGCGGCCAAGCGTCATATCCATATCCTGCACATCACGACGCCCGCCGAGCTGGAATATATTGCGCGCAACAAGGATGTGGCGACCTGCGAAGTCACGCCGCAGCATCTGACGCTTGCCGGCGAAGACGCTTATCCGCAGCTCGGCACCTATGCGCAGATGAACCCGCCGATCCGGTCGAAGGCGCACAGGGAAGGCTTGTGGCATTGGCTCAATCGCGGCGTGCCCGATGTGATAGGGTCCGACCATGCGCCGCATACAATAGAGGAAAAGGCGAAAATCTATCCTGCCTCGCCCAGCGGCATGCCGGGCGTTCAGACGCTGGTGCCTTTGTTCCTTGATCATGTCGCGAACGGGCGGCTGACGCTGCAACGCTTCATCGAGATGACGAGCGCCGGGCCGCAGCGGATATTCGGTCTGGTGGGGAAGGGGCGCATCGCGCTCGGCTATGATGCCGATTTCACGGTCGTCGATCTCAAGAAGCGCTGGACGGTCGGCCCTGAATGGCTTGCGTCGCGTTGCGGCTGGTCGCCGTTTGACGGCATGGAACTGACCGGGAAGGCGGTCGGCACATTCGTACGCGGGCACAAAGTGATGTGGGAAGATACGCTTGCCAATGACGCGGTGGGCGAAGCAGTCAGATTTTCGGCGACGGAATTCCCCGGAAGCTGCTGATCCCTATTCGTCTTCCAATACCCGCGCGGCAGCGCAGCTGATCGACCAGTGCAGTCCTTCCGGCCTGAATTCATTCTGTACCTCGGCGTTCAGGCTGATGGCTGGAACGCGGTTGATGACGGTACTGCCAAAGCCTTCATGGTCAGGCGTTTGAACCGCAGGCCCCCCGCTTTCGGTCCATGACAGGGAGAATTGCTCTCCGCCGCCGGGTTTGTCTGCGATTGACCAGCTGATTTCGACCTTGCCGGCTTCGTTGGACAGTGCGCCATATTTGGTCGCATTGGTGGCCAGTTCATGCAGCGCCATGCTGATCGTTTCCGCAGGCGTCGGCTTGATCAGAATATCGGGCCCCGAAATGACAACGCGACTTTCGAACAGATCCTCGACCAGATAAAGCTGCGTTCGTGCAAGCTCGGCCATTTGCACGCCCGTCCACTTGCGATTGACCAGCAATTCCTGATTGGCCGCCAGAGCGAGCAGGCGTTCCTCAAAGCTCTGAACGAATTCCGGGTGGTCGACGGGCGCCGTCCGCCGCGCCAAGGCTTGCACCATTGAGAGCATGTTCTTGTTGCGGTGGCTGACCTCACGCATCAGCAGGCGGATCTGTTCGCGCTGTTCGCGCTCTTCGGTAATGTCGGTATTGGTGCCGAACCAGCACCGTATCTCGCCCTTTTCGTTGCGGACCGGCATCGCGCGCGAAAGGAACCACCGATATTCGCCATCCTTGCCGCGCAATGGGAACACGTCTTCCCATTCTTCGCCAGTGTCCCAACTGCGTTGAATGCGCTCAACCACGCGATCGACGTGGTCGGGATGATGAACGGCCTTCCAGCCCCAGCCCTTCATGTCTTCGAGCGTCGTGCCGGTATAGTCGTACCAGCGGCGATTGTACCAAAAGATATATCCGTCCGCATCCGCAATCCATGCGAACTGCGAGATATTATCTGCCAGCATATGCAGGCGTTGCTCGGTGTCCGTCAGCCGTTCATCAATCGCCGTGGATTCCCGCAGGTCGCGGGCAATTTTCGAAGCGCCGATAATGGTGCCGTCCGCATCCTTCACTGGTGAAACCGTCACAGAAACGGGAATCTTCTGCCCCGATGCCGTCAGGCGGATGGTCTGAAACCCCTTGATCTGTTCGCCTTCTTTTATCCGGTCGAGGATCATGTCCTCCTCAAACTGAAGGTCTGAGGGGATCAGTTTGCGGATCGACTGTCCGATCATCTGTTCAGCAGTAAAGCCGAATATGCGTCGCGCCGCCGGGTTCCAGCTCATTACGATGCCGTTCAGATCTTTGCTGACGATGGCGTCAGATGACGAGCGCACGATGGCCGCGAGCAGGGCATCGCTCTCAATCATCGCAGCCTGCGCCGTGATAGGGGTGGTCACCGTCATAAATGACGGTCAAGGGACGCAGATTGCATCGGCGGATTATGCCTGATGCACTGGGACTTTGTAAATGCACAAAGTTACAGGTGTCAGATACGCTTCTCATAAATCACATAGGTCTTGTTGACGCTGCTGTCGATCGCGTCGGCAATGGCGTTCATTCCCTGATTGTCATCGAGAATCCAGCCGATTTCACCGCGCGATGCGCCGTAACGCACGATGGCGTCACGACGGATATATTCGATCATCATGAAGGCGAGCTGACTCGCCATGCGCGACGCCTGCAGGCGTTTGACGACGCCCATCAACGGCACGCGCATCGTGCGCAGCTTCGGCTTTCTGAGCCACCAGAGCAGTTTCGCCCATCCGAACGGAAAGAGCGACCCGTTAAGCGGCTTCAGCGCTTCGTTGAGGTCCGGCAGGGTCATCATGAAAGCCACAGGCTCGCCGTCAAGTTCGGCAATACGGATCAGGTCTTCGAAAACGATGGGCTTCAGCTTCTTGCCGGTGAAGGCGACTTCCGAATCGGTGATGGGGACGAAACCCCAATTGTCGCCCCAGGCGTCGTTCAGGATGCCCAAAATGATGGCGGCCTCACTGTCGAATCTGCTCTTGTCGACCTTGCGAATGCGGATGCGCGGGTTCTTCTCTCCGGATTGGATGATGCGTTGAATCAGGGGTGGGAAATCACGTGTGATGTCCAGATCGTAGGTCCGCAGTTCCTTCGCGTCGCCATAGCCGGCGGCCTTGACCCATGCCTCATATTCCGGCCGGTGATGGCCCATCATCACGGTGGGCGGATGGTCATGTCCCGATGTCAGCAATCCGGGTTCTTCCCAGATGGAAAGCGAGACCGGCCCGAGCGCGCGCGTCATGCCCTGACCGCGCAGCCAGTCTTCCGCGGCGGCGATCAGTGCTTTGGCGCTATCCTCATCCAAAGCGTCGAACATGCCCCAGAAACCGGTTCCCGAACCCATCCCCTGTTCGGGCGGCATGGTGAGGGCAAGTTCATCGATATGGGCTGAGATTCGGCCGGTGATCTTCCCGTTGCGCCGAGCGAGGAAATATTGCGCCCGCGCATGTTCGAAAAACGGGTTCTTGCCCGGCGTGAGCATGCCGAGAACCTCGTCCTTCAGCGGCGGAACCCAGGCCGGATCGTCCCGATATACTTCCCAGGCAAAGTCGACGAAGGTTTTGAGTTCGGCCTTGCCGGAAACGGGGGCAATCACTAGGTCCGATGAGGTCACGGCAACGCCTTCTGGCTGAGGGTTTTGACTGATTGTAGGAAATTTTTCCGGAGACCTGTTAAGCCGGACCGTCGGTCACGACAATGATTATGTCATGTTGCTGCCACGATCTGCGCGCATTTGACGGCTAAGGGCGCTGATATGACGGTGATCGAAACCATTTCTGCCAATGCGCGCGGCAACGGGCCCGGCGCATCGAAACGTGATCTCAAGGGTGTTGATGACGCGGTCATGCTGCGTGCCGCCGTTGAGTTGACGCGCGACATATCGACGGCGCGGCCGGAGATTTACTGGACGGACATGCTGGTTTCGGCTGTGCTTGGCTATGCCGCGCTTGCCGGCGCGATAGTGATCGATTCTGCGCCTCTCGCGATCCTCTCGGGCGTCGTGGCGGCTCTCTCGCTTTACCGGGCCCTCCTGTTCATTCATGAGCTGACGCATATTCACAAGTATGCGTTGCCCGGTTTTCGTCTGGCCTGGAATGTGCTGGTCGGCATCCCGATGCTGACGCCGTCGTTCATGTATGAAGGCGTCCATACCCTGCATCATGCGCGTACGCGCTATGGCACGTCCGAGGACCCGGAATATCTGCCGCTTGCGCTGATGAAGCCATGGTCGCTGCCCGTCTTCATCCTGGTGGCGTTGCTTGCGCCGCCCGCCTTGCTGTTCCGATTTGCCGTACTGAAACCGCTGGGCTTGGTGGTTCCGCCATTGCGTCGCCTGGTCTGGGAACGGTTTTCTGCGCTCTCCATCAATCCCGGCTTTCGTCGCCGCCCGCCGGGAGGAGAGCTCAAACGCCGTGTGTTCTGGCAGGAACTGGGTGCGAGCCTGTGGGCGATCGCCTTGCTCGCAAGCACGCAACTGATCGGCTGGCGCCCGTTGCTGATTGCGCTCGCCGTCTTTTCGCTGACGGCTGTGCTCAACCAGTTGCGCACGCTGGTTGCGCATCTGTGGGAAAATGACGGTGATCCGATGACGGTGACCGCGCAGTTCCTCGATTCGGTCAATGTGCCGCCGCCTGTGCCCTTTGCGGCTGTCTGGGCTCCTGTCGGCCTGCGGTATCACGCCTTGCACCATTTGCTGCCCAGCATGCCCTATCACTCTCTTGGTGAAGCGCATCGAAGGCTGACGGCAGAGCTAGGCGACCAGTCCACCTATCGCGGCGCGAACTATGGCGGCATGATTTCGCTGGTGGCGAAAATCGCGCGCAGCACGATGATCAGGCGCTGATCCTTCCCCTGATCATTCCTCTGTACGGATGAGGACCGTTTCGCCCAACAGCAAAAACAGGAAGAAAGGCGCCCATGCCGCAAGCAGGGGCGGGTAGGCGCCCAGATTGCCCATGGCGAGCGAGAAATTGTCGGCCACGAAATAGGCAAAGCCAAGTCCCATGCCTGTGACGGCGCGCACGAAAAGATGCCCTGATCGTGCAAGGCCGAACGCTGCCACCGACCCCAGCAGCGGCATGAGAACGGCGGAAAGCGGCCCGGAAATCTTGTGCCAGAGGCTCGCCTCCAGCGTGGCGACGGGGCGGCCAGCATCGCGCAAATCGGCGATCGCGCTGCGCAATTCCATGAAGTTCAGCCCATCGGCATCGACCTTCGCCAGTGTGAACTGATCGGGACGAATGCCCCCGGCGTTGCGAATGGTGCCGAGCTGGCGGCTTGTACCCCGGTTCACGTCAAACTGGCGCGCATTCTCCAATATCCAGTTTTGCGCCTTGGCGTCGTAACGGGCCACTGGCGCGCGGACGATGTCGATCAGCCGATTGTCGACGCGATGAAATATCTCCACCTGGCGCAGGACGACGCCATTGCCCCTGCCGGACACGATGCCGACGGTGACGAGATTATTGCCTTCGCGCACCCAGACATCGGTTTTGACACCGCTGTCACGCGGTATCTCGCCGAATTCCACCGCTTCCCACGCGTCAAGGGCTGCGTTCGACCGGGCCACTATCCGCTCATTGAACACAAAGCTGATGATGGCGATCCCCATTGCAGCCAGAATCAGAGGGGCGAGTATCTGGTGTGCCGACAATCCCGCGGATTTCATTGAGACGATTTCACTGTTCTGGTTCATTGTCGCGAGCGTGATCAAGGTACCGAGCAGGACCGAAAATGGCAGAAATCGGGCAACGATCTGCGGCAGGCGCAGGCCCACATATCGCCACAATTCCGGCTCGCCGTTCCCCGGCGCCGCTAACACTTTCCCGCTTTCCCCCAGAAGGTCGAGCGTCATCAGCACGATCGAAAGCATGGCCAGAACCGCAAACGTCCTGATGAGGAAGCTGCGCGCCATGTAAAGGGCCATGCGCCGAGATGGAAAGAACTGAAGTTGCATGTCGCCAAGGCCTATATGTTATGATGCCCGAGCTTGCGGCGACCGAAGCGGAACCACAATGTCGTCCATTTGACTATCTTGGCAAACACCGCCTCCAGTGCGCCGATCGGTTGGCCGCCCGGCTTGTGCGCGACCACATAATACATCCACAATATCAGCCCTGCGAAGAGGATGAACGGCCCCCAGAGCGCGAGCAGCGGATCGATGCGGCCGGCTGCCCCCATGTCTTCCGCATATTGATTGATCTTGTGGTAGGTGACGATGAAGATGATCGACAGGAATACTCCCAGCGCGGATGTCGATCGCTTGGGCGGCACCGCGAAGGCGAGTGCGGCAAGCGGCAGCAACAGCATCATCGCCACTTCCACCAGCCTGAAATGAAAGTTGGCGCGGACCTCGTTTCGGGTCATTGTGTCGGTCTTATCCGCCGAACCGACACGAACAAGCTCAGGCAAGGTCAACTCACGGTCCCCGTCGCCCCGGCCCCTGAAATTGTCGATCTTCGGCAGATCAATCGGCAGGTCATGGCCCGAAAAACTCAGAATGCGTGGGCTGTCGAGCTTGTCTGACCGCTGGACCAGAACGCCATCGGTCAGGCGCAGGATAATCGTGTCCGGGTCGTCCGTGCCCAGAAACGTACCGCGCGCCGCCGTTACTGCCAGCGACTGATTTTCCTTCTGTGCGACACGGATGAAAATGCCATACAAATCACGCCCCGAATCGCGGCTTTCCTCAATGCGCAGGGTCATCCCCTTGCCCAGGTTGGTGAACTCCCCCACCTTGATCGATGCGCCCAGTGCGCCGGATCTCAGCTCATATTGCAGGCCTTCATAGGCGTAGCGCGAATAGGGCTGAACAAAGCCGACAATCGCCAAATTCACGATGGCGAGCGCAATTGCATAGACATAGGGCATCTTCAAAAGGCGCGCGGGGGGCAGGCCGACACCGCGCAACACGTCGAGTTCCGATGAAAGCGCCAGCCGGCGAAACGCGAGCAGGATGCCCAGCATAAGGCCAATGGGAATACCGAGAGAAAGATATTCGGGCAGCATGCTGGCGAGCAGGCGCCACACCACATTCACCGGCCCGCCCTGCGCCGCCACAAAATCAAACAGGCGCAGCATCTTGTCGAGTATCAGCAGCATCGCGGCGATGATCAGCGTGCTGGTAAGCGGTACCGCGATCAGGCGGGCGATGTAACGGTCTGTTGAGTCAAAAAGTTTCAACTTATCGTCGTCCCGTCACCATGTTTTGGCCGCAAATGCCGCCCATATGAAAATCGGGGCGAACAGGGCCACCCGCGCAAATCATGTTCGTTGTGCGGGCTATAGCTGCGGCGAGAGACTAGGTCAGGGTTAAATTTTCCCGCAAGGTTCCGGTCTCGGTGCTTGCCAGCGTCGCCTTGTGCGCCGTCAGCACGCCGTCCATGGCCTATGCCGGACAGGTCGTTACAAATGACATGAGCAAATGCACGTCCAACGCTGGCCCCGCAGTGCTGATCGAAATTCGCGGATTTGAAAGCGACGGCGGCACCCTGCGCGTGCAATCCTATCGTGCGACAAAGGCAGAATGGCTGGAAAAAGGCCGGTGGCTTAACCGGATCGAGCAGGCGGTGAAGCCTGTTAACGGGGTGATGCGCGTCTGCATGCCCATACCGGCCTCCGGCAGCTACGGCATCGCCGTTCGCCATGATACCAACGGCAATAAGAAAACTGACATTTGGAAGGATGGCGGCGGGTTTTCCAACAATCCCAAGGCCACCATCTTCAATCTGGGTAAACCATCGGCTGAAAAAGTTGCGATCAGCGTCGGCAAGCATCCGACCAGCATCGCGATCAAGCTGCAATATATGTGACGGTAAGGGGTAATCACGGGGCCATATGGTAAGCGTCGCGCTTCTTTCCAATCCCAAGTCGACGGGCAACCGGCGCTTGCTTCCGCGCGTGCGCAGCTATTGCGCCAATCATTCCGACATTTTTCATTATGAGGTGGAAAGCGTCGATCAGATCGGTCGCGCGATGCAGATGATTGCGCATGTGAAGCCGACGGTGATTGTTATCAACGGCGGCGATGGCACGGTGCAGACCGCGCTCACTGAACTTTACCAGAGCGATCATTTCGGCGGCGCCGTTCCCCCCGTTGCGGTGTTGCCCAATGGCAAAACCAACCTGATCGCGCTCGATCTCGGCATCAGGGGCGATCCCATCAAGGCGCTTGAACAGATTGTCGATATCGCCAAGAATGGCGTCGAAAGCCACGTCGTCGCGCGGGAGTTGATCGCTCTTTCGGATGGTCAGGCAAGCAGCCGTCCGGTGCTGGGCATGTTCCTGGGTGGGGCGGGGCTGGCGGATTCCATTCTCTATTGCCGCAATCGCATCTACCCGCTCGGGCTGTCGAACGGCATTTCGCATTTCATCACCGCGCTGGCCGTGCTCGCTTCGATCTTTTTCGGGATGAAGGGCAAATATATGCCCCCGCAGGCCAAACCCGTGTCAATATCGCTCATCCGCGACGGCCAGCTGGTGGGGCGCTTTGCGGTGCTGATCGTCACGACGCTGGAAAAGCTGCTGCTGGGCGCCCGGCCATCCAATGGTGCGGGCGCCGGCGGGCGGCTGAAATTGCTGGCAGTCGATCATAGTGCCGCCGCCATGCTCCGCATGCTGTTCGTCAGTGCTATCGGGCGCTTCGGTTCGCAGCGCATGCAGGGTATTCATCTCGAACATGGCGACACGATCCGCATCGAGGGTGAGAACAGCAGCGTTATCCTCGACGGGGAAATATTTCAGGCGCAGGACGGCAACCCCATCGTTCTTACCTCGACGCCTCCGGTCCCCTTCCTGCGATTGGCGGCGTGAGCGGCGCACTCAGGACTCTGGTCGCGACCGAACTGGCCCGCGAAGTCGATCCACGCGTTTCGGCCATGGCGGCGGCGATTGCCGCGCACTATCCGGGCGCTGCGCGCGCCGTTCTGTTCTATGGCTCCTGCCTGCGGGAGCGTCAGCTTGACGGGCTGATGCTCGATTTTTACCTGATCGTCTCGGATTATCGGGCGGCATATGACAAGGGCTGGCTGGCCACCGTCAACCGCCTCATCCCGCCCAATGTATTTCCCTTCGCTTTCGAGGGGTTAAGTGCGAAATATGCCGTCCTGTCGGAGGCCGACTTTGCCCGGCTATGTGGGCCGCACGCCGACAATGTCTCAGTATGGGCGCGCTTTGCACAGCCGGTTCGCCTTGTCTGGGCAGTGGAAGATAGCGCCCGCGCGAACGCTGCGGATGCGGTCGCGCAAGCCGCGCCCACGCTGCTCAATCTGGCGCTGCCGGAAGTCGCCGCCGATAAACGAGGCGATTGGAAGGCCCTGTTTCAAGGCGGATTTTCAAGAACCTATGGCGCGGAATTGAGGGCAGAACGAAAGACGCGCTCCGGCTCGATCGTTGATAGCGATCCTGCTTATTATCGCGCTGCGTTCGAGGCGGCCGTTGCCGACGGCTCGGTTCTGCCCGATGCCGCTGTGAATGCACATCAAACTGAGCGTGCCGGCCGCACATGGCGGCGTCTGCAAAGGCGGGGAAAGTGGCTCAGCGTCGTTCGGTTGATAAAAGCCAGCTTCACCTTTGCGGGCGGCATCGACTATCTCGCCTGGAAGATCAATCGTCATGCAGGAACGAAAATCGTCATCACGCCATGGCAACGGCGTCACCCGTTGCTCGCGGCTGTTACGCTGTTGCCGCGTTTGTTCGTGAGCCGGGCAATCGGGTAGCGGCGTCGCGGATCGTCTTCCTGAGCGCGGCCAGCGTATAGGGTTTACGCAGCAGCAGATGTCCTTCGAACATGCGATTGTCTGTAATATCTCCGGCATAACCGGTTACAAAAACGACAGGAATTGATTTATACTGGTCGGGCAGGGCGGCGATCATTTCCGGCCCGGTCATGTCGGGCATCAATACGTCGCTCAATATCATGTCGACATCGCTGGCGCGGTTCAGCATATCGACGGCCTTTGCCGGATGATCGCAGCAAATCGCTTCATGGCCTAACTCAGTCAGCGCGGATCGCGTTTGGGCGAGGACGCGCGGGTCATCTTCCACCACGAGAATGGACAGGGCCTTGTCATGCCCTTCAGCTGGGGTGCACAATCCTTCGTCGGCATCGGCGGCTCTGGTCTTTTCGCCCTCGATTGCCGATGCCGATGTCATGTGACGCGGAAAATATAAGGCGACGTCGGTCCCCTTGCCGGGGTTGG
>CAYGOH010000077.1:0-1671 GCA_964351385.1 uncultured Sphingobium sp.
TGTCGTCAAGCCGGTGCATGGTGCGCAGGTAGGTGGCCCTGCCGCAGCCCGTCGGGCCGATGAACGCGGTGACATTCTCGGTATCGACGTCGATTGAGACATTCCTGATCGCCTGCTTCTCGCCATAAAAGACGTTGACGTTACGGGCGCTCATTTTTGCCGGTGGGGAAGAAATGTCGTTCATATGAGGATTACCACCGCTTTTCGAATTTGTTGCGTAGATAGATGGCGATGCTGTTCATCCCGAGCAGGAAGACCAGCAAGACGATGATCGCCGCGGATGTTTGTTCGACAAAGCCCCGGCTGACTTCATCCGACCACAGGAATATCTGAACGGGCAGGACGGTCGCGGGGTCGGTGATGCCTCCGGGCGGGCTCGCGATGAATGCGCGCATGCCGATCATCAGCAGCGGGGCGGTTTCGCCCAGCGCGCGGGCCATGCCGATAATCGTTCCGGTCATGATGCCGGGCAGGGCGAGCGGCAGGACATGATGGAACACCACCTGAATGGGCGATGCGCCGATGCCCAAGGCCGCATCGCGGATGGATGGGGGCACGGCCTTGATCGCATTGCGACCGGCGATGACGATGACCGGCATCGTCATCAGCGCCAGCGTCAGGCCACCTACCAGTGACGCCGAACGCGGCAAGTGCATCACGTTCAGGAAGATGGCGAGGGTCAGCAGACCGAAGATGATGGAGGGCACCGCCGCCAGGTTGTTGATCGACACCTCTATCATGTCGGTCCAGCGGTTTCGCGGGGCATATTCCTCAAGATACAGCGCAGCCAGCACGCCGATGGGAAAGCTCAGCGCCAGGGTTACCAGCATGGTGAACAAGGAGCCCTTCAGCGCGCCCCAGATGCCGACCTGTGTCGGGTCGGTGGCGTCGCTCGCCGTTAGAAAATCGATGTTCAGCGCGCTCTTTGTCGCACCGGCTTCGCTCAGCCGGGCATAGGCCGCCTCTGCTTCAGCCGATGCTTCGCCTTTCGCGGCAAGGTCGAGATCGGCGGAGCCGGGGAGGTAGAGCGTTTCACGGCGTTCCAATATTGACGGGTCGCGTTTGATCGCGTCCCGCACGGTCAACCATGCGTGGGAGCCGATCCATGTGTCGGCGTCCTTGCCGAGCGCCGCCTTGGCCGCGCCCGATGTGACGGCGGGCAGGTTGGCGTTGGACAGGACCATATCGGCATTGCCGCCCTGCAACGTGGCCGCGTCAATCACGATCGGCGCTGTCGGAAAATCGAACTCCACTGCCACTTCGGTCCGCACAAAACCGGAAAGTCCGTTGCCCAGCATTGAAACGATCAGAAATGCGAGGAACCCCGCCGACAATATGATCGCGCCGAGCCCGATCGCGCGGAACCGTCGTTCGGACGCATAGCGGGTGGCGATGCGGCGCTGCATAACGTCGCTTTTCCAGTCGGTCGGCAGACGGCGCGCGCCATTGCCTTCGGGCGATATGCCGGTCATTCGTAGGCCTCCCGATAGCGCTTGACGACATGCAGTGCGACGATGTTGAGCAGCAACGTCACGATGAACAGCACCAGGCCGAGCGCGAAGGCGGCGAGCGTCTTAGCGCTGTCGAATTCCTGATCGCCCGTCAGCAGCTGGACGATTTGTGTGGTCACGGTCGTAACGCTGGCGAACGGGTTCAGGGTCATGTTCGCGG
>CAYGOH010000077.1:1681-10396 GCA_964351385.1 uncultured Sphingobium sp.
GCGCTTCTCCCTTGGGCGCTTCGGGCAGCTCCACCGCGATATTGGCTGAGAGCGTCCGGAAGCCCTCGAGGATGTTGAGGTCCATTGTGGGCGTATTGCCGGTGGCCATGAGGACGATCATGGTTTCGCCAATCGCGCGGCTGACCGCGAGCAGCACGCCGCCGACCACGCCGGGCAGGGCGGCGGGGATCAGGACTTGTTTTATGGTTTCGCTGGTCGTTGCGCCGATGGCAAGGCTGCCATCGCGCATCGATTGCGGAACGCTGTTGATGCTGTCATCGGCCATGGAAGAGACGAAGGGGATGATCATCACGCCCATGACGAGACCGGCGGCCAGCGCGCTTTCCGACGAGGCGCCGGGAATGCCGATCCAAGCCGCGAAATCGCGCATGCTCGGTGCAATCGTCAGCGCCGCGAAATATCCGTAAACGACGGTGGGAACGCCCGCGAGCACCTCCAATATCGGTTTCAGCCACGCGCGCGCCGCAGGCTTGGCATATTGCGTCAGGTAAATGGCGCTCATCAGACCCAGCGGAATTGCTACCGCCATGGCGATGATCGCACCGATGAATATCGTGCCCCAAAACAGCGGGATCGCACCGAAGGCGTCGTCATTGCCATAGCCCATCGCGGCGGACTGCGGCGACCATTTGGTTCCAAAAAGGAAATCGATGGGGTTCACAAGAGAGAAAAAGCGCAGCGATTCCCACAACAGGGAGGCGACAATGCCGACCGTGGTGACAATGGCAATCAGCGAAGCGAGCAACAGCGCCATCATCACGATGCGCTCAACCCGCGTCCGCGCCCTGAAATCGGTCTTCACCCGCATGAAAGCGAACGCGCCGCCTGCGAAAGCGAGCAACAATGCAACCACCGCGCCACCCAGCGAGTAAAAACGCTCGGCTGCCCGATAGGGCTCTACCAGCGCGCGCGATCGCTGATCGAACGCCACGATTGTCGCGCCGCGCGCCAGATTGCGCGCCTCGCCCAGTATCGCCCCTCGGGTGAAATCATCCTGCGGCAAAATGCTCGCAGCGGGGTCGTTCATCACGCGCTCGGTGACGAGGCCGGGCATGATGTTCGACCACAAGGCGAGAAATATCAGGGCTGGCAGAAGCACCCACAGGGCAACGTACCAGCCATGATAAGAGGGAAGTGAGTGCAGCGCCCGGGAGCGCTGCAGCTTGTCCTTGCCCGGCACGGCCGCGAGCCGGGAGGCCTTTGCACGCGCACTCAGCCACGCGATGACCCCCAGACCCAATATCATTGTGACGATGGCAATGCCGCTCACTATAAAACCCCTTTGGCCGCTTATCCGCGCCTTACTTCAGTTCGTCGCCGGTAAGCACGGTCATTGCCTGAACCGTTGCGACGCTTTTCGCCCGAACATCTTGTGCCGACGCAACCATGCCGCGCTTGGCCAGATAGCCGTCCGGATCCCAGCCGGCAGTGAACTCGGTAACGAATTCTTTCAACCCCGGGATCGCCTGAAGGTGCGCTTTTTTGACATAGATGTAGAGCGGGCGGGCACCGGGATATTCGCCGCTTGCCACATTGTCATAGGTGGCCGGGATGCCGTTGAGCGGAATATCCTTCAGCTTGTCGGTATTTTCCTCAAGGAAGCTGTAACCGAAGATGCCGACGCTCTGCGGGTTCGCGACGAGCTTCTGCACGATCAGATTGTCGTTTTCGCCCGAATCGACATATTTGCCGTCTTCACGGATCTTGGTGCAGGTCGCCTTGAACGCGTCCTCGTCCTTTTCCTTCAGTTCCTTCATCGCCGGGTCGGTCTTGCAGCCGGTTTCGAGGATCAGTTCAGCGAGCGAGTCGCGCGTTCCCGATGTGGACGGCGGGCCGAACACGGAAATCGTCACAGCCGGCAAGCTCGGGTCGATATCCGACCATTTTTCGGCAGTGTTTTCACCCTTGCCGAACGGATGGGCGGCCAGCGCCTTGTAAATTAGCTCAGGCGTCAGTTCGAAAGCGGGGCCTTCCTTCGACACCGCGAAAGCGAGACCGTCGACGCCGATCTGGATTTCAACGATGTCGGTCACGCCGTTGGCGGCGCACTGGTCGAACTCGCTCTTCTTCATGCGACGCGATGCGTCTTCGATGTCGGGGTGCTGCGGGCCTACGCCTGCGCAGAACAGCTTCATGCCTGCGCCTGTGCCCGTCGATTCGATCACCGGCGCCTTCATGCCCGGATTCTTCTGAACGAACTGTTCTGCGACCGCAGTGGCGAACGGGTAGACGGTCGATGAACCAACCGCGCGGATCTGATCGCGCGCCGCGCCGCCGCCGGCCTGATCCTGGCATGCGCCAAGGGTTGCGAGCATGGCGAATGCCGAAATTGCGACAATGTTTCTGTGCTTCATGAATTCCTCCTAAACATCCGCCCATGTGACAATCGTGCCAAGTGCACATCATGATTGCCCCATAGCGGCCAGTGGGGCCGCCATTGTGACAGTTTGTTTGCAGATTTATGACAACGTGGCCTGTTCCGCTTCTTCCCGAGGCCTATTGTTCTTCGTCGCATCGGCCTGCGGCAGCAGTATCGACACGGTTGTTCCCTTGCCAAGCGTGCTCGCAATATCGAGCCTTCCGCGGTGACGCTCGACGATATGTTTAACGATGGCCAGGCCCAGGCCGGTGCCCCCCATGGCTCGGCTGCGTCCCGAATCGACACGATAAAAGCGTTCGGTCAGGCGCGGCAGGTGATCCGAGTCGATTCCTTCGCCTTCATCAACTACTTCAAGACGGATCATGGCGGGCGGAGCGGATGTCAGCCGGACCAGTATCGGTGTTCCGGGGCGCCCATATTTGGCGCTGTTGCTGATCAGATTTTGCAGCACCTGGACGATTTGAGTTTTGTCGCCCTGTACCGGGGCGACTTCGTCGGCGATCTCCGTGACGATATCCTTGCTGCGCGCGCCAAGATTCTGCTGGCACAGCGTGACGACTTCGTCAGTCAGCATGTGCATGTCGATAGGCGTATCGGGCAGGCGGTGCTTGTCCGCTTCGATTCGCGACAGCGAGATCAACTCATCGATCAGCTGCTGCATGCGCCGCGCCTCATTTTCGAGGATTGCCAGAAACCGGCCGCGCGTTTCATCGTCGCCGCCCGCATTGGGGTCCTGCAGCGTTTCGACGAAACCCAATATCGCGGCCAGCGGCGTCCGCAATTCATGGCTCGCATTGGCCACGAAGTCGCCCCGCACCCGCTCGGCGGCCATGATGCCGCTTTCATCGGTCAGATGGACGAAAAGGCGCTGCTGGTGGCCCGCGCCATCCATCGGAATGATCCGCATCGCCCACCGTTGCGACCGCGTGCCCAGGCCGACGATATCGATTCGCAGCGGGCGCGCTATCGTCTCATTTCCCGTCAGTCGTTCGGCCGCTGCCGGATGCCGAATGGCGATGCGCACATCCTCGCCTACGATATGGCTGCCCAATAATTTCAATGCCTCGGCATTAGCGCGCGCGACCTTTCCTTTTTCGACCACCAGTATCGGAGCGGCCAACCCCTCGATAATGTGGCGAAAGCCTGCATTGTCCAGAATATCGGGTGCGGCAGGCAAGGGCGCTGGCGCGGATGGCGGCGGTTGGACGGGATCACTGCGATCCCACATGACAAAGATCAGCAAAAGCCCGCTGACGATCACTATCGACAGTGCTTCAGGGCTCGCCTCGACAAGTGTCGCCGATACGAACGCGACCGCGATCACGATTAGGGCGGTGATGAGTTGCAGTGCTTTACCCTGATTCATGGCCGACACTCTGGATTATTCACGCGAATATTGCGATGGGATGTCATCAGATATTTTATTCGGCATGACGCTGATGCGGAAGCGGTAATGAGCGACGACAAGAATGAAATCGATGCTGGCGGGCCTGAAGCACAGGTTGAGCGGGGCGTTGCCCGGCGAAAGCTGATGCTAGGCGGCGGTCTTGCGGCGGCCTCTGCCGTGGTTTCGATTCGTCCGGCGCTCGCGCAAAGCGCCGCCTCGGTCCTCAATTGCCAGATCCCGGTGCCCGATGCGGGGCGCGCCAGTCAGCACATCGCCGCCGATGGTTCGCTCGTTCCCCCCGGCACGGAAGGCGCTTTTCCCGGCAGCGGTCGCGCTTTCACCGGGCAAGAGGTGAAGGCGGCGCTGCGGGGCGGGCGCTCACTGCCGGGCACCAGTCATGAGCAGAACCGTGCCTATCTGAACTATATCCGGCGGCTGCAGAACGGGACCAGCGGTTTCACCTGCTATGCGTCGCTGCAGATGCCGCGCTGAGCGGTGGAATGGGCGCTGCGCCCCTGCGCTATTATCGTGATCGGCAAGAGGCGCTTGTTACACGCCATCTCGATGGTCTGACCCTTGTCTATCACCGCCCGTCGGGCATGACCCACATCGTCGACAGTCCGCTGCCCGAGATCATGGCGGCGCTTGGGGCAGAGCCCACAGAGGCGGCTCAATTGCTCGACCGGCTGCGCGAGACATATGATCTGGGCGAGGAGGAGGAGGCGCTTGCAGGCATCGGGCTCCATCTCGATAGCCTTGCCGCGCTGGGTCTGGTGCGGATCGCGCAATGATGCATGCGCTTTCCCTGAAAATCGGTCCTGCCCGCTTTCGCATCGGCTCTGTCTGGCAAGAACCGATCAAGCAGCTCCGCACACTCTACCGCGACTATCCGATCGATGAACACGCCGTTGCCGATTTCACCGTCCGCCTCGAACCCGCGGGCCTGTTGCGCCGCTGGTGGCGTCCTTCGGTCCGCATAGCGGGCGATCATATGCTGCCCGATGCCGCGCCGATGGCGTTGCGCCACGGCCTCCTTGCGGCGGAAATGGGGATGAACCTTCAGATGGCGCTGGGTTGGCGGCGACATCTTCTGATCCACGCCAGCAGCGTCGAAAAGGATGGCCGCGCGTTGGTCATGACCGGCGAGTCGGGCTCGGGCAAATCGACATTGGCCGCCCAACTCGGCGAGCGCGGCTGGCGATTCATGGGTGATGAGTTCGCGCTCCTTGATGTGATCACCGGCTCCCTCACGCCATTCCCGCGCCTGGTATCGCTCAAAAATGCAGCGATTGACGCCATGCGCTCTGATATCGCCCAGCCTGAACGTTTTGGGCCGTTGATGGCGGCGACACCCAAGGGCGATATCCGCCACCTCGTCCCACCCGCCGACGCGATTGCGCGCATGAACGGACCTGCCAAGCCCGCGCTTCTGCTCTTCCCGCGCTTCGGCTTTACGCCTGATATCCGTCCGGTCGGCAAAGGCGAGGTCTTCATGCGTCTGACCCAGGCGTCGACCAATTATGTCGCGCTCGGTGAGGCCGGATTTGAGGCGCTGCACCGGTTCACCGACAGCGTGCCCGCGATGGCGGTCGATTATCGCGATGGAGCGGAAGCGATCGATAGGATCGATTCGCTGTGGGGTGATCTGCCATGACGGGCGCACTGCTCGCCGAGCTGCTCGGCACGCCTGACAAAGCCGCAGCGCTTCCCCCCGCCCAATGGAATGGCGTCATTGCGGCGGCGCGCGCCGAACGGCTGCTCGGAACATTGGCGCACCGCCTCGCCGGTCAGGCATTGCCTGATCGGGTAGGGACAATCCTTGCCGATGCGGTGCTGGACACTGACCGGGAAAGGCGGCAGGCCTTGTGGGAGGCGGACCGCGCGCAGGCCGCGCTTGCTCCGCTCGGTATCCCGGTCATCCTGCTCAAGGGCACGGCCTATGCCGCCGCGGACCTGAAGGCGGGGCAGGGCCGCATGATCGGCGATCTCGACATCCTTGTCCCGCGCGACCGGCTGGAGGATGCCGAGGCGGGTCTGCTCGACGCGGGTTGGGAATGGGTGAAGCCCGATCCCTATGATGACCTCTATTACCGGCGCTGGATGCATGAGCTGCCCCCGCTGATTCATCGCGACCGCGACCGGATGATCGACGTGCACCACACCATTCTGCCGCTGACGGCGCGCCTTTTGCCAGACGCTGCCGCTTTGATAGCTGATAGCGAAGCGGTGGCCGATGACTTGCGGATATTGTCGGTGGAAGATCGGATTTGCCACGCGGTCGCACATATGTTTGCCGATGGCGATCTTGCGGGCGGCTTGCGGAACCTGTGGGATATTCACAGCCTGCTCGATCACATCGCGGATCATGCCGTGCTCGACAAACGCGCCGCGCGCCATGGCCTGACGCCGCATCTGCGCCGGGCCCGGCGATTGGCGGATCATATCTACGGCAACCGGCAGATGCGGCTATCCGTGATCGACCGGTTGTTCCTCAGCCGCATCCTCGCCACCGATGCTTGGGGGCGCGACAGCAGAAAGCTGCTCGGCCTTGCTTTCTATATAAGGTCGCACCTGCTGCGCATGCCGCCGATGATGCTGGCGCGCCATCTCTGGACCAAATGGCGCAAGGGCTACCGCCCCCTCTAGCCGCTCCACGTCTCCAGCATCGGCACCAGGTCGTTGAAATGATGCAATGTCGCGTCCGCGCCCAGACTGGCGCTCGCATCGACGAAACCGAAGCTGACGGCAATGCTCGCCATCCCCGCATTTTTCGCACCGTCGATATCGTTCGACGTGTCACCCAGAAACACGCAACGCCCGCCGCCCGCGCGCTCCGTCATCGCATGCAGCGGGGCTGGGTTTGGCTTGGCATGCCCCACAGTATCGCCGGAGATAACCGCGTCGAACAGGTCGCCGATCTCCAACGCGGCGATCATGGGGAGGGTGAACCGTTCGGATTTGTTGGTGCAAATGGCCGTGCGAACGCCTCTTGCGCGCAACTCCCTGATCGCTTCGAGTGCGCCGGGATAGGGTCGCGTGTGGTCGGTCAGATGCTCTTGGTAATAGGCCATCAGCACCGGCGTCAGCGTTTCTAGGCGCTCGTTCGAATACTCGCCTGAGGCTTTCAACGCCCGCTCCAGCATCACGCGCGTGCCCTTGCCGACAAACCGCTTGATCTCGTCGACGTCATGAGGCGGCAGGCCGATAATGGACAGCGTGTGATTGACGGCATTGGCCAGATCCTGGCTGCTGTCCACCAACGTGCCGTCGAGATCGAAACCCACAATATCGAAAGGAATGCGTGTCATCCTTGCGCCCATGCCCGGTCGGTGGTGGAAGTTGCAAGCCAAACATGGCACAAGGGCGGAAACAGGCAATTGCGTAGGGAATCAACAGAAACGTGAGCAGCGCAGCGACGGCACGGCCATTGGCCGTCATCATATTGGCGGCGGGGCGGGGGACGCGGATGAAATCCGGCCTGCACAAGGTGCTGCATCCCGTCGCTGGGCGGCCGATGCTGCTGCACCTGCTCGCCAGCATCGAAGCGTTGCAGCCTGAGCGCAAGGTCGTCGTCGTTGGCGCCGGACGCGATCAGGTGGAGGCGGCGGTCGCGGGGCATGGCGTCGATATCGCCGTGCAGGATCAGCAATTGGGCACCGGCCACGCCGTCATGCAGGCGCATGATGGATTGGCGGGCTTCGCGGGCGATGTGCTAATCCTATATGGCGATGTTCCGCTGGTCGGCAGCGATACGATGCGCGCCATGATAGAGCGGCTCAATCGGGGCGATGAACCGCGCAGCGTTGTGCTGGCCTTTCGACCGACCGATCCGGCTGCCTATGGCCGCATCATCGCGGACCAGCAGGGCGTCATTGAAAAGATGGTCGAATATAAGGATGCGTCAGCAGAAGAGCGCGCCATAAACCTCTGTAATAGCGGGCTTATGGCGGTGCGCTCGACCGATCTGTTCGTCCTGCTCGACAGCATCCACAACAATAATGCAGCCGGGGAATATTATCTGCCCGACATCGTCATGCTGCCCGGCGCGACCAGCGCGGTGATCGAAACCACTGCCGGCGAAGTCGCTGGCGTCAACAGCCGGGTGGAGCTCGCTGCGGTAGAGGCCGCATGGCAAGCTGCGCGGCGCGATGAGGCGATGCGCAATGGCGCGACGCTGATTGCGCCGGAAACTGTATTCTTCGCACATGATACCGTGCTGGGCCGCGATGTGGTTGTGGAACCCAATGTCGTGTTCGGTCCCGGCGTTACGGTGGAGGATGACGTCATAATCCACGCCTTCTCCCATCTGGAGGGAGCAACCGTCCGCAAAGGCGCGGAGATCGGCCCTTATGCGCGGCTGCGGCCCGGTGCTGACATCGGCCCCAAGGCGAAGGTCGGCAATTTCGTCGAGATCAAGAAGGCAACACTCGCAGAGGGTGCGAAGGCCAATCATCTTTCTTATATTGGCGACGCCAGCGTGGGTGCGGGCGCGAATATCGGCGCGGGTACGATCACCTGCAACTATGACGGCTTCCTGAAGCACCGCACCGAGATCGGCGCGGGCGCGTTCATCGGCTCGAACAGCGCATTGGTCGCGCCGGTGAAGGTCGGCGATGGCGCCATTGTCGGTGCGGGTTCGGTCCTGACGCGCGATGTGGAGGCCGATGCGCTGGCGGTCGCGCGCGGCAAACAGCAGGCGATATCGGGCTGGGCCGCCAAGTTTCGCGCAATGATGAAGGCGAAAAAGGCCGCGAAATGAAGGCGATGGTGTGCCGCCGCTGGCGGCTGATCGCATTGATCCTGACAGCCATCGGCGTCGCACTGCTCTGGCATATGTTTACGCTCGCGACATCCGACCCTGTGGTGCGCAGCGAGACCGTCGCGGTGGACGATCCGCACGGACAGCTTGACCGGCCCATCCGCCTTG
>CAYGOH010000078.1:0-2325 GCA_964351385.1 uncultured Sphingobium sp.
ACCCGTTTTTCGGCACGGGCACGACCGGCGCTGTCGCACGACGCCTGCGTCGTCAGTGGATCGGGATTGAGCGCGAGGATGGATATTGCGAAGCCGCGCTTGAGCGGATTGAGGCGGCATTGCCGCTCGACGAAAGCGCGCTTTCAACGATGCAGAGCCGCAAGCAACAGCCGCGCGTGGCGTTCGGCACGCTGGTGGAAACCGGCTATCTCGCGCCCGGCACGGCGCTGGTGGATTCCAAACGTCGCTGGAAAGCACGCGTTCGCGCCGACGGATCGCTGCAATGTGAGGCTGAGAGCGGGTCGATCCATGGTCTTGGCGCCAAGCTGCAAAACGCGGCTGGACCTTCTGGCAGATCGAAACCAAGGACGGCCTGAAACCCATCGATACGCTGCGCCAGACCTACCTCCTCGCGACAGAGCCCTGAGCGAGGGGGGCTGACAGGACGGCGGCGCATTCGGGACTGTTGAATTGCTCGGTTTTTTACCAGTTTTCCGTATGTTTTCACGAGCCTGTCCATCAATATTTAACTATTGCCGTGCCATCATGCGGCGGTGGAAAATACGCCGGCAGTTCCCCTCTAATCGCAAAGCTCAAAGCAATTCGCTGCTGTCACCGCGATTTTGCTGCTGGTGGCCGTTCTCGTCATGGGAGTGCTGGTCTGGCCGGCGAAGGAAGTTGACCGTATATCCGAGAAGCGGGACGCGGCGATCCTGTCGCTGGTGCTCAACCAGAGCGTGCGGCGCGTTGCCCATACGCAGGAATCGTCGACCGTCTGGGACGACGCGGTGCTGGAGCTCGCGAAGCGTCCGCTCGATCTGGAATGGGTCGACCAGAATCTCGGCATCTGGTTCAACGAATATGCCGGACATGACGAAGTATATATCGTGGATGGCGCAAACAGGCCCATTTACGTCATGCGCGGCGGCAAGCGCCTCAAGGCATCCGCCTATGATTCCGTGCGCAGCGCCATACAGCCGTTCGTCGATCGCGTCAGGAAGCAGCGCGACCCCGTGCCGGCGACGGATTCCGAGCTGGCGATGCTCAGTCCCGGCAGTTTCGGGCTCGATCTTATCAACGGAAAGCCTGCGATCATCAGCGCCAAACCGATCATATCCGATACCGGAGAAATCGAACAGGCACCCGGCAGCGAGGCGATACATGTCAGCGTCGTCTATCTCAGTCCCCAGTTTGTCGGGCGTCTCAGCAACCGCTACGAACTGACGGACGGGCGTTATTCGCCCGTTGCAGATAATCGGAGCTTCGAAGCCACAATACCGCTTCATTCCATTGACGGGCGCACTATCGGCTATTTCATCTGGCGACCGTTCGCGCCGGGCCAGTCGGTCACGTCCTATATCGCGCCGGCGGTCCTTGTCGCGATGGGGCTGGCGGGCATTGCGATCCTGTTTCTTACCAGGCGCCTTGGCCTGCGCACACTGGACCTGGAAGCGAGCAAGGCGCAGGCGCAGCACCTCGCGCTGCATGACGTGCTTACCGGACTTCCCAATCGCGGCATGTTTGAAAGGCGGCTGGAGCAGGCGCTGGAACAATCGCGCTATGACGGGTCGCAGCTCGCGCTGCTGTATGTCGATCTCGATCGCTTCAAACAGGTCAATGACAGCCTGGGACATCCGGCTGGCGATGCGCTGATTCAGGAGGTCGCCGAACGTCTGACCGGAATGGTCCGTAATTCGGATACCGTAGCGCGCCTTGGCGGCGATGAGTTTGCCATTGTCCTCGCCAACCTCAACGGGACATCCATCGTGAGAGATATCGCCGCGCGCATTGTCAAGGATATCGCGCGACCGTTCGATCTGATGGGATCCCAGACCTTTATCGGCGCCAGCGTCGGCGTTGCGATTTCGCCCGATCACGGAGCCGACCGTACGGAGCTGATCCGCAAGGCCGACATTGCGCTGTACAAGGCCAAGGTGGATGGCCGGAACCAGTTCATGCTGTTCGATCCATCATTGGACGAGGCGGTGCGGGTCCGGGAGGAAATCGGCCGGGATCTCCGCAATGCCGTTGCCGACTGCGAGCGTCAGTTGAAGGTTCATTACCAGCCGGTCTTTTCTGCGCGGACTGGCAAGATGACCTCCGTTGAGGCGTTGCTGCGCTGGGATCATCCCGAACGCGGCCTGACAAGTCCCGCGGCGTTCGTATCCTTTGCCGAGGAATCCGGCCTGATCGAGCAGCTTGGCGAATGGGTGCTGATAACCGCGCTGCGCGATGCCGCGCGGTGGCCGGGTGTCCGGGTTTCGGTGAATGTGTCGCCGATCCAGATCCGAAACCCCCTGTTTGCGCGCAGGGTCATGGAATTGC
>CAYGOH010000078.1:2335-8638 GCA_964351385.1 uncultured Sphingobium sp.
GATACAGCCCGAGCAGCTCGAACTGGAGTTGACCGAGACGGCGTTGATGGAGAGGTCGAACGAGATAGCCGACACTCTTGCACGCCTGAGGAAAAGGGGCGTGCGCATCGCGCTCGACGATTTCGGGACCGGATATTCTTCCTTGAGCCATATTCGCGATATCGCCGTCGATCGCATCAAGATCGATCGCTCGTTTGTCATGGCCATCGAAAATGGGAATGGGCAGGCGCTGATCGAGGCGATTGTGACGCTGGCGCTCGCTAATGGGATGAAACTGACGGCGGAGGGTGTTGAAACAGTCGAGCAACGCGACTTCCTGAAGCGGGTTGGTTGCGACGAACTGCAGGGATTTCTGCTGTCCCACCCGATCGCAGCGGAAAAAATCGATCGCCTCTATCTCGACGAACAGGCGGCAGGCGCCGCTGCGCAGATAAAGGCCGCTTGAACGCGCGCTAACATGCTGAATAGCTGAATATAAATCGCGATCGAGGCTGCCCGGCCGATGCCTGAAAACGCCACGAACCGCGAAAAAGCGCCGGTTTTCGTCTATTATTAAGGCTTATTTAAGCGAACGCGGCCATATCTGAAATAAGGAACGGGCCGCATGGCCTGAGTGGGATAGCGGGCTGAGCGATTGTGGCTGTAAAAGGCTTTCTGAAAGGGTTGGGCGCACGGCCCGTGGATGGCCAGAGCATGGTCAGCACGAGCGCGGTGGCGATCTCTGGACCCGCGCGTCTCACCCTGCTGGACGATTTTGAAAGCTTGGGCATCGGGTGGCTATGGGCGACCGATGCAGAAGGGCGCCTCACCTATATCTCCAGCAAGCTTGCAGAACTGCTCGGATTTCCGGCCGACCATTTCTTGTCCCGATCAATGGCCGATCTGTTCGAGACGGATCCGGACAGCCAGGGTGAACGATCAAGCCGCCCGCTGAGGTTCCTTTTTGGAACGCAGCACAAGATCACCGACGCTACGGTCCGGTTGAAGAAGACGAACAGAAATCCCGACGAACCGCATCTGTGGCTCTCCATGACGGGGCAGCCCAAGATGGACAGCGAAGGCAATTTCCACGGCTACCGCGGCAGCTTCAAGGACGTGACCGAGGAATATCGGCTGGAGGTGGAATCGTCCCGTCTGGCCGAATATGACTCGCTCACCGGCCTCGCCAATCGCCATCGTATGGAAAAGCGGATCGATAGCTATCTGTCGGCATTCGCCGCCGCCAAGCGTAGCTGCGCGTTGCTGATGCTCGACCTCGATCGCTTCAAGCAAGTGAACGACACGATGGGCCACCCGGCGGGCGACGAGCTGTTGCGGCAGGTTGCCGGACGGTTGCGCGGTATTATCGGTGACAGGGGCGAGGTAGGGCGGCTCGGTGGTGACGAGTTCCAGATCATCCTTCCCGACCAGGACGATAATGGAAAGCTCGGCGAGCTGGCCGACAAGATCGTCCAGATTATTTCGCAACCCTATCCTATCGACGACAAGCGCGCCGTGATCGGTACATCGGTCGGGATCGCGATTGCGCCCTATGACGGGATCGATCGCGACCAGCTCGTGCGCAGCGCCGACCTGGCGCTCTACGCCTCGAAAAAGGGCGGCCGCGGGCAATACCGCTTTTACTCGGCGGACCTGAAGGACGAGAAGGAAGAGCGGCAGATACTGCTCAACGATCTGCGCGACGCGCTGGTGAACGAGCAACTGGAACTGCACTATCAGCCTGTCGTGCGCGCAGACGATAATTTCGTGGTCGGGTTCGAGGCGTTGATGCGCTGGGAACATCCCGAACGTGGCAGGATCAATCCCGATACTTTCATCGCCATCGCCGAAGAATCGAACCTCATCAATCAGCTCGGTGAATGGGCGCTGCGCAAGGCGTGTGCGCAGGCGCTGGAATGGCCTGAAAATATACGCATTGCGGTCAACGTCTCTGCAATGCAATTCGCCAATTCCAATTTTCCGGGTATCGTCATGAACGCGCTGGCGGCGACGGGCCTCTCTCCCGACCGGCTGGAGCTGGAGCTGACTGAGAGCGTCTTCATGGGCGACAGCGAGACTGTCGACGAAACCTTCAAGGTGCTGAAAGAACTGGGCATCCGGCTGGTGCTCGACGATTTCGGCACCGGATTTTCCTCGCTCAGCTACCTGCGATATGCGCCGTTCGACAAGATCAAGGTCGACAAGAGCTTTGTCGAGACCTGCACGTTGAAGGAACAGAACAGCTCCAAGATCATCGCGGCCATTATCGGCCTTTCCGACGCAATCGGCATGGAAACGACGATTGAGGGCGTCGAGGCGTTCGACCAGCTCGAACTGGTGCGGTCAAAGGGCGCGCGCCTGATACAGGGATGGATCTATTCCAAGGCGCTGCCGCCCGAAGACATCCGCATCCAGATGGGCTCGGGCAATTTCAAGATCGAACCCGACGGCCCTGAACAGCATCGTCCCGAGCGGCGTACGGTCTTCCGCCGCGTGGGCGTGATCCATGACGATCATCGCTACGAAGCCATCATGCGGAATCTTTCCAAGTCCGGCGCGCTGATCGAAGGCTTGCTGGGCGTTCCTTGCGGCACGGAGATGGTACTGGACCTGAGCGGCGGGCAGCTGGCGGTGTGCACGGTCATTCGCTCGGAAGACGCGCTGGTCGGGCTGAAGTTCGAAACGCCTCTGGTCAATGACGGGGCAGGTGGGTTGCGCACCCGGCACAGGGTATCCCCCTATGCGCTGGCCGCTGCAGGCATGCCGCTCGCGGCGCTGCCGGCAGGCAGATATCCGTTGCAGAAAAATCCGAACGGGCCGTCGAGCCCCCCGCACTTCGCACAGGTATCTGTCGCCAACGCCTGACATTGGGTTATGCGCTGCCGAGGCTTGCGCTGTCCGCATGGCCGTTTCATAAGCGCGCGCTATGATTGATCCTGCATCGCTGGCGCCCGAAGCGCGTCTTTATCTTCGCCCGATCTGGTTTGCCGAAAGCCCTGTTGGCCTCGATGGGGAGACGGCGCGATTGGGCGGCGGGCTCCTGTGGTTTCAGGGTTATGAGATCATCGCACGAAGCGGCGCGTCGATTGAGCGTGATCGGGTGGCTGTCAGCGATTTTTCGGGCTGGTGCGGGCGTCTGTGCGAACCGCTGGCGCAGCGCGCCGCTGCCTTGGCCGCCAATATCTCGACGATCCGCCCGCCAGTCGCGCTTCGCGATCGCATGATCCGGTTCGAAGTGCCGCAGGTGATGGGCATCCTCAACGTGACGCCCGACAGCTTTTCGGACGGCGGCAAATTTCTCGACGATGCGCAGGCAGCGGCGGATGCGGGCTTCGGCATGACGACGGCGGGTGCCGCTATCGTTGATGTCGGCGGCGAGTCCACGCGTCCGGGCGCCGACAAGGTCTGGGAGGGGGATGAGATCAAGCGCGTCGTTCCCGTGATCGAGAAACTCGCGGCCAGTGGCGTGCCGGTTTCCATCGACACGCGCAAGGCAGCGGTAATGGAAGCCGCGCTGAGCGCTGGTGCGGCTCTGGTCAACGACATATCGGGCCTGACGCATGATCCGCGCGGTCTGGAGGTTGTCGCGCAGTCGGGATGCCCCGTCATCCTGATGCACAGCCCGTCGGCCGGTGACGACCCGCATGACAATCCCGTCTATGAAGACGCTGTCACCGATATCTTCGACTGGCTGGAGGCGCGCATCGCTGCCTGTGAGGTGGCGGGTATTGCGCGCGACAAGATCGTTGTCGATCCGGGGATCGGTTTCGGCAAGCCGCTCGCGGTCAATCTGGCCATTCTGAACCGCCTGTCGCTGTATCAGGGGCTGGGCGTTCCGGTGTTGCTGGGCGCAAGCCGCAAGCGCATCATCGGGGCGTTGTCCAACGAAGCCCCGGCAAACGCCCGGCTGGGCGGATCGCTGGCGCTGGTGATGCGCGGGCTGGAGTCCGGCGCGCAAATGCTGCGTGTGCATGACGTGCCCGAAACGGTACAGGCCGTGCATGTCTGGCGCGGTTTGCGCGATGCGGCGTTGATGTCAGGCTGAAATTAAAAAAGAAGCGCGTCAGGCGGCGTTGTCGATGCCGAGTTCGGCGAGCTTGCGATACAGCGTCGAACGGCCAATGCCCAGACGTCGCGCGACCTCTGTCATGCGACCGCGATAATGCCCGATGGCGAGGCGGATGACGTCCGCTTCGATGTCGGCAAGCTGCCGGATATGGCCGGTGGGCTCAAACAATGTGACGCCGCTGCTTTCCTGTCTGCTGCCCTGCTCGCCCGATATGAGGGACACATTCCCGTTGCGTTGCGCATCGATGTGCGCGGCGATCTGCGGGAAATCGAGCGGCGTCAGCGCATCGCCCTCGCACAGGACGGCGGCGCGGAACAAAACATTCTGAAGCTGGCGAACATTGCCCGGCCAGTCATGCTGCGTCAGCAGGGTCAGCGCCTCGCTGGTGATGCCCAGGCTGCGAATGCCATGCTGGGTCGTCAGGCGTGCGAGCAAATGGCGGGCGAGGGCGGGTATGTCGCCCAGCCGTTCGCGCAGGGGCGGGACGACCACGTGCATGACGTTGAGCCGGTAGAACAGGTCTTCGCGGAAACGCCCTTCGGCGACCTCCTGCTCCAGCACCTTGTTGGTCGCGGCGATAACGCGCACATCGACATGGGTGGGTATGCGCGCGCCCAACGGCTGAACTTCGCCATCCTGAAGGACGCGCAGCAGCTTGACCTGCGCATCGAGCGGCATTTCCGATACTTCATCGAGAAATATGGTGCCCATATCGGCATCGGCGAACTTGCCGACCTGCCGCTCGAACGCGCCGGTAAACGCGCCGCGCTCATGCCCGAACAGTTCGGATTCGACGAGGTTGGCCGGGATCGCGCCGCAGTTTACTGCGATCAGCCGGTTTTTATGACGGGGAGACGCGGCATGAATGGCCTGCGCGATAACTTCCTTGCCTGCGCCGCTCTCGCCCTCGATCAGTACGGGGACGCGCGCGCGCGCGGCCTTCGCGGCAATCGCAAGGGCGGCCAGGAACTGCGGGGTGCTGCCCACGATTTCATTGAAGCCGAGCGGTGCCGAGAGCTTTTCCGTCAGCGGACGCAGCTCTCCGGCTTTTGCTTTGCTATCGTCAAGCGAGGTATGGAGCGCGGCCAGAAGCCGGTCCGGCGCGATCGGCTTGGTCAGATAGTCGGTGGCGCCGGCACGCATCGCTTCGACAGCATCCAGGACATCGGTTTGCGAGGTCATCACGAGAATAGGCAGTGCAGGGCGCTGTTCCCGTATATGAGCAATCATCTCGACCGGTTTGATATTGGGATTCCAGTGATCGATCAGTACCGCGTCCAGCCGCATGCCATCGCGCGTGCCGAGCGTGGCGAGCGCGGCGTCTTCGTCACTTGCGAAAATGGTCCGCCATCCCGAGCGCGCCGCAACGGCGGCAACCAAACGCTTCTGCGCGGGCTCATCGTCTATCAGCAATAAGAGAGGCGTGCCGTTCAGCGCCATTAATAATCCTCATATGATGACGGTACGGCATAGCGGATGTCGGTAAAGACCCTGTTAATTTTGATAAGCAGCGGACAAAATCGGTTCTTGTTAGCGATATATGTTCCACCTAAGAGACGATTCGGGAAATTCCAAAGAACACATAAGGGAGTCAGAAGATGGCATCGGGCAATGACATGAAAATGGCGGAAGAAACCTACACCGGTTTCATTGGTCTCGTAAAATGGGGAACCATTTTGTCAGCCGCTGTTGCCGCTCTCGTCGTCCTTTTGATCAGTTGATCGCTGCCAGGGGGCTGATGTGAAGATAGCGGTATTGAAGGAGCAGGCTGCGGGCGAGAAGCGCGTCGCGGCGACGCCGGAGACGGTGAAGAAGTTCATCGCCCTTGGTGCCGAGATGGCTGTGGAAAGCGGCGCTGGTATTACCGCATCGATCGCCGATGCGGATTATGCGGCGGCTGGCGCTTCGGTTAGTGATCGCGCGGCAACGCTGAAAGACGCAGACATCATTCTTGGCGTGCAGGGGCCGGACCCGGCTTCGCTGGGCGGGCAGAAGCCCGGCGCTGTGTTGGCCGCGGGTCTCAACCCGTTTGGTGAGCGCGCCCGGGTTGATGCTTATGCAACCGCTGGCATCGAAGCGCTGGCGATGCGCCGTGGCCTGACTCACGGCCCGGTGGCGCTGGTCCTGCTGCCGCTGGTGCTGGCGGCGTTGCTCCACGGCCTTGACCAATGGCAAACGCAGCGGGGAACGCGGCCCGAAAACCGGCTGCCCGTGCGGTTCGGCTGGCTGTTCGCGCTCGCGTTTCTGGCGTGCCT
>CAYGOH010000078.1:8648-9895 GCA_964351385.1 uncultured Sphingobium sp.
CGATGGAATTCATGCCGCGCATCACACGCGCGCAGTCGATGGATATCCTTTCTTCGCAGTCGAACCTGTCGGGCTACAAGGCCGTTCTCGATGCCGCTGCCGAATATGGCAAGGCGTTCCCGATGATGATGACCGCTGCGGGCACTGTTTCTGCTGCCAAGGTGTTCATCATGGGCGTGGGCGTTGCCGGACTGCAGGCGATTGCGACCGCGCGGCGTCTGGGTGGGCAGGTATCTGCGACCGACGTGCGCTCGGCCACCAAGGAACAGATCATGTCGCTCGGCGCCAAGCCGATCTTCGTTGAAAATGTCGCGGGGATCGAAGGTGAAGGGTCGGGCGGTTATGCGACCGAGATGTCCGAGGAATATCAGAAGGCGCAGGCCGAGCTGGTCTCCTCGCATATCGCGAAGCAGGATATCGTGATTACCACCGCGCTCATTCCGGGGCGTCCCGCACCGCGGCTGATTACCGATGCTCAGATCGCGACGATGAAGCCGGGAAGCGTGATCGTCGATCTCGCCGTGGAGCAGGGTGGCAATGTCGAAGGCGCTATCGCCGGAGAGATCGTCGAAAAGCATGGCGTGAAGATCGTCGGGCACAAGAATGTGCCCTCGCGCCTTGCGACCGACACCTCCGCGCTGTTTTCCCGCAACCTCTACAACTTCCTCTCGGCCTTTTGGGACAAGGAAAAGAATGCACCCGTTCTCGATGAAGAGATCGGCGATGCCATTCGCCTGACCAAGGACGGCAAGGTCGTTAATGAGCGTTTGCTCGGCAACTGAACAAAACCCCGGCTTTTCTGACGGGAAGCTGCAAAACCCAGGGGGGATATGATGGACTTCATTTCAATTCTTTCGATTTTCGTGATGGCCTGTTTCGTGGGCTATTATGTCGTCTGGTCGGTGACGCCGGCACTTCATACGCCGCTGATGGCGGTAACCAACGCCATTTCGTCGGTCATCATCGTCGGCGCGCTGATCGCTTCGGCGGAAGCCGGCGGGGCGCTGGCCAAATGGCTGGGCCTGGCGGGCGTGGTTTTCGCGTCGATCAACATCTTCGGCGGTTTTGCGGTCACCGAGCGCATGCTCGCCATGTACAAGAAGAAGGAGCGTAAGTGATGAGCAGCTCTCTCTTCTCGATGATGGCGGCAGTGGCCGATGCCGCGCACGCTGTGCCTGCCTGGGTGGCGCTTGCATACCTTATCTCAGGCGTATTCTTTATCCTGGCGCTGCGCGGGCTCTCCAGCC
>CAYGOH010000078.1:9905-10320 GCA_964351385.1 uncultured Sphingobium sp.
GCCGGTATGGCGATTGCGGTCGCAACCACGCTCTATACGCATAATGTCGTTGCGCTGCCGGAGATCATCGCCGCTATCGCTATCGGTGGCGTGATCGGCTTTGTCATCGCGCGCAAGATCGCCATGACGGATATGCCGCAGCTCGTGGCTGCGTTGCACTCGCTGGTCGGTATGGCGGCCGTCGTCGTTGGCGCAGCTGCGTATCTCAGCCCGGTGGCGTTCGGTATCGCCGATGCCGACGGTTCGATTTTCCCGGCCAGCCGTGTGGAAATGGGCCTTGGCGTTGCCATTGGTGCGATCACCTTCTCAGGGTCCGTCATCGCGTTCCTCAAGCTTAACGGCAATATGTCGGGCAAGCCGATCCTCCTGCCGCTGCGCCATCTGATCAACCTGGGCACGGTGGCTGCCATCCTTG
>CAYGOH010000079.1:0-10293 GCA_964351385.1 uncultured Sphingobium sp.
GCGGGAGACCCTGCGCTGGAAGAGGACAACAAGGACGATCCGCGCTTCGCGATGACGGCGGAGCAGCTGAAGGCCAAGGGGATCGACGATTTCCAGCTGCATTATGCGATCGAGACGATTGCGCGTCTTGCCAAACAGCCCGCGAAAAGCGCCGAGAAATCGACCGACAAGCTGAAGAAGGTGGCCACGTCCAAATAGATAGGGTTGCCTCCCCTGCTTCTTTCGTTCACGCGCCATTCGGTTTTGCTCCAGCACAAAGCCGTGATGACGTCTTCCTGCTATCGGGCTATAGACACGCCATGACTTCGCACGCCTCTCTTTCCCTTGCGCGTCTTATCGCCATCCTGACGCCGTCGTTTCTGCTGGGCGGCGCGCTGGTCTCGCAATATATCGGCGGGCTCTACCCGTGCGAAATGTGCATGTGGCAGCGCTGGCCGCATCTGGTCGCGATCTTCTTTGCGCTCGATGCCATCGCGCTGCGGTCGCGCCCACCGCTGAGCGCGCTTTTCGCGGGGCTGGCGGCAATCGCCATCGCCATCAGCGGCGGCATTGGCGCCTTTCATGCAGGTGTCGAATATGGCTGGTGGGAAGGCGTAACCGCTTGCTCGACCTTCGCGGCCGGTTCGACAACGCAGGATATGCTGGACAGCATCATGGCGGCTCCGCTGACGCGCTGTGACGTCGCCCCATGGTCGCTGTTCGGCATTTCCCTTGCAGGCTATAATGCTCTATTCTCGCTCGGAGCGGCGGCCCTTGTAGCCGCCCTGCTGCTACGCTGGAGCCAGAAACAGCCATGACCGATTTTCCGCGCCCGACCGCTGCCCAGAAAAACGCCGCGTCCATGCTGCGCGTGGATCAGGCCGGCGAATATGGCGCGACGCGGATCTATGCGGGCCAGCTTGCTGTGATGGGGGACCGGCACCCGATGGCGCGTTCCATCGCGGCCATGGCGCGGCAGGAGGACCGGCATCGCGCGCATTTCGATGCGATGATGGCGGAGCGCGGGGTTCGCCCCACCCTGCTTCAGCCCTTCTGGGACGTCGCCGGGTTCGCACTGGGCGCGGTGACCGCCGCCATCGGCCCGGAGGCCGCAATGGCGTGCACCGCCGCGATAGAGACCGAGATCGACCGTCATTATGAGGAGCAGCTCGGCGAGCTGGGCGACGATGATCCCGCGCTGTCGGGCGCGATCCGCGATTTTCAGGCCGAGGAAGTGGAGCACCGCGAAACGGCCATTGCGCAGGGTGCGGAAAACGCCCCGGCCTATCCGCTGCTGTCCGGGGCCATTCGCCTCGGCTGCCGCGCCGCCATCGCCCTTTCGAAGAGGATATGATCATGATGAGGATGTTTGCCGCCACGCTGCCCCTGACGGCGCTGTTTTCCGTGCTGCCGGCGACGGCGCAACAGACGCCAGCAGGGCCACCCGCCGAAAGGATCAAGCAGGTCATCGTCTATGGCGATGACCCCTGCCCGGTGAGCGAAGGCGATGAAATCGTCGTGTGCGCCTATTTGGAAGAGAGCGAACGTTACCGCATTCCTGAAAACTTGCGCGGCGAGGAACCTGGTTCTCCCAAGAACGAAGCGTGGACCAATCGCGTGACATCTCTTAAATATGTCGGCGCTTCAGGGACCGAGAGCTGCTCACCGGTCGGCGGCGGCGGTTTCACAGGTTGTTTTGAGCAGCTCGCGCGACAAGCCAAGGCCGAGCGGGCAGGGATGGGCGACAAGAGCTGGTCCGATCTTGTGGCGGCGGAGCGCGCCAAGCGGCTGTCGACGATCGACGCGGATTCAAAGGAGATCGAGGCTCAGGTGAAGGCCGAGGAAAAGGCGCGGGCGGAGGCCAAGGCCGCAGAGACTGCCTCGGAAGTAGATCATAATGCAGCAGCTCCGGTCGAAGAATAGCCAAGCCGGCACAGCCATACAGGGCCAGTTCATGCGGCGGAGCCGAAGCTTTCTTCATGCTCCGCAGTGCGCCCCTTATCCTTCTGGCCAGCTTTTTCGCATCAGGTGCTGCGGCGCAGGCCGAGCCGCCCGAGCGGGTCAGCGCCCTCGTCGTGTATGGCGATGACCCCTGCCCGCAAAGCGACGACGGCGACATTGTCGTGTGCGCGCGCAAGCCGGAGGCTGAACGGTATCGCATCCCCAAACCGGTTCGCGAAAAGCCCAAGCCTCAGGGCGGCCCTGGCTGGGCCAGTCAGGTCGCGGAAATGGAGGATGCGGGGCGCGCGGTTATCCCCGGAAGCTGCTCGGTCAACGGCAGCTATGGCTTTACCGGCTGCACCGCGGAAATGCTGCGCCAATGGTTCGCCGAAAAGAGAATGGAAGAATCGAAAGGCGTTCCCTGAGCATCAGGGGCCTCTCCGGGGCTGGTTCTACGGCTTCTTGAGAAACGCGAACCCGGCATATTCGCCATCGGTCCAGCGCAACTGTGCGGGTACCATGCGGCCGTCCTCCAGCTCGATCATCAGCGACCGTGCCTGTCCGACACCGGGGATATATTCGCCCTTGACGCCGCCGTCGGAAATATCCTCCAGCTTGAAGGGGTGCGGCGAACCGTCGATATGCAAGCCGAGGACGCGACCATTGCCGGGAACACGCTGATCCTCGCGCCGCTCGGGCGCGTCCACCTTTTCGCCGATTTCTGACACGATATGCAGCTTCACGGCCTTTTGACCGACCGGCATGACCGGGCTTTGCTGTGCGTCTGCAAGCGGCAGCGCGGTGCCGCAAATGCCGCATTCGGCGGACATGCGACCGACAAACCACTGTGAATGGCCGCAACCGGGACAATGATTCGACTGATCCGGCCGGAACAGCACAGCATATCCCCGCGCCGTCAGGTCGAGCTGAAAGCTTTCCTCTGATTTCAGAGCTTTAATCGCACCCATCGGGCGCTCCCCCGTTACGAAACCAGTCCACAGGCCCCGCTTCCACGCCATTAAAGCATCCGAGTGTTACCAAGTGATTATGTTTGGGAAACTCACCGCATTTATCAAAATTGCGCTGCGGGTCAGCAGTTTACACCAGCCCAAGCCGCCCCAGCTCGCGCGCCATATCGGGCGGCATGACGTCATCTGCGGTTTCGCCCAGCGCCAGATCGGCGGGCGCGTCCTTGCCTTCAAGATAGCGCCAACCCTGATGCGCGCGTTTGGCGCGCGGGTGCACCAAGATAAGGCGCGGTTCGATTTTCAGCCAATAGCGCCCTTCGCCATTTTCCTCGAACCCCATAATCGGGCTGCGCCCCACGATCATATGGGCATGGATCCAGTAGAGCGAGCCGCCCGCCATCTCCGCGATGCGCTTGGGCAGGTAGCGCGTCGTCAGCCGCGCCTCACCCGCGCCCGCCTGACGCCCCAAACGCTCGGCAAGGTCGGCGGGCCCATCGCAGCCAAAGGCTATTTTCGTGATGTGGAGCGGCATCAGTCTGACATGGCCGCACGCATGGCTATTTTCAAGCGCCGGTCAGCCCCGCCAGCGTGGCAAGACCGAGAAACGCCAGAAATCCCATCGAATCGGTGATCATCGTTACAAAGATCGACGAGGCGACGGCAGGGTCGGCATCGAATTTTTCCAGCGTCAGGGGCACTGCTGCCCCGGCCAGCCCGGCGGTCACGATGTTAACCAGCATCGCTGCCGCGATGACGCCACCAAGCGCACCGTTGCTGAAGGCCAAGGCCACACCGACCCCGATCACCACCGCAACCGTCGCGCCATTGAGTGCCGCCACGCGGATTTCGCGCATGATCGTGCGCCAGGTGTTCGACGCGGTAATCTGATTGGTGGCGAGCGCGCGCACCGTGACGGCCATCGTCTGGCTGCCCGCATTGCCGCCGACGCCCGCAACGATCGGCATCAGCGTCGCCAGCGCGACCATCTGCTCGATCGTGCCTTCGAACACGCGGATGACCGAGGCCGCGACCAGCGCCGTTACCAGATTGGACAGCAGCCAGCGCACGCGAGCCTTGTAACTGTCCAGTATCGGCTCGTTGATGTCACCGTCGCCGGCACCGGACAGACGCAAAATATCTTCGCCCGCCTCTTCCTGAACGATGTGGAGGATATCATCGACCGTGATCATGCCGACGAGTCGTCCAGTGTCATCGACTACGGCAGCGGAGATCAGCGCGTATCTCTGGAAACGCAACGCGACTTCTTCCTGATCCATATCGACCGGGATCAGCGTCTGTTCGCGCTTCATCACATCGGCCATCTCGATACCGCGCGGGCAAGTGAGGATCCAGGAAAGCTGACATGTGCCGATCGGCTTGTGGCTTTCATCAACCACGAAGATTTCCCAGAAATCGGGGATCAGTTCGTGATTGTCGCGCAGATAGTCGATCACCTGCCCGACATTCATATGCTGCGGCACGGCGACCAGATCGCGCTGCATCAGGCGACCGGCAGTCTCCTCGGGGTAGGACAGCGCGCTTTCGATGGCCGCGCGATCCTCCGGCTCCATCGCATCAAGGACGGCCTGCTGATCGGCCTCTTCCATATCCTCGATGATGGCGACCGCATCGTCGGTCTCCAGCTCGGCGGCCAGCTCTGCGACGCGCTCGGGATCGAGCGCCTCGATCAGCTCCTCGCGGACATGCTCGTTCAGTTCCGAGAACACCTCCGCGCCGACGATATCGCCCAGCGCGGCAACCATATCCGCCCGTTCGTCATTCGGCGTGAGCTCGATGAGATCGGCGAGGTCCGCCGGGTGCAGCGGCGCGACCAGTTCGCGGGCACGCTCGCCTTCTTCGGCCTCCACCGCTTCGCGCACGGCGGACACGAATTCCGGTTTCAGCCGGTCATCCTCATCATGGCGGGATTCGACCACGACCTCTTCGTCGCGATCATTTTCGGGATCGCTACTCCGGCTGTCCGATGTGAAAGCGTCGGTGTCGTTCATCGCCGCCTTCCCCAATGTCGCCTCGATCCGTCATCGCTTCGCTTTCGCTCATGCACAACGGAATTGCAACGGGAAATGCGGAGCGGGCGGCTTCGGGGCTTTTCTCTTTAAAAGGCGCGATGAACAGCTATATGGGGGCTTCTTTTTTTGGAACCGGAGTAGCAAGCATGGCCGACGAAACCCTTACCCTGACGCTGGAAGGTGGCGACGTCGTCATCAAGCTGCGTCCCGACCTCGCCCCCGGCCATGTCGAGCGCATCACGTCGCTCGCCCGCGAAGGCTTTTATGACGGCGTCGTCTTTCACCGCGTCATTCCCGGCTTCATGGCGCAGGGCGGCGACCCGACCGGCACGGGCATGGGCGGTTCAGAGCTGCCCGACATAAAAGCGGAGTTCAACGCCGAGCCGCATGTGCGTGGCGTATGCTCGATGGCGCGCGCGATGAACCCGGACAGTGCCAACAGCCAGTTCTTCATCTGCTTTGACGACGCCACCTTCCTCGACCGGCAATATACCGTCTGGGGCGTAGTAGAAAGCGGCATGGAACATGTCGACGCGCTCCCCAAAGGCGAGCCGCCGGCAAATCCCGGGAAAATCGTCAAAGCGACAGTTGGTTGATTTTCTTCGACAGACTGAATATTTGGATGAAACAAATAAAGGGCGGTTTTACCTGCCCTTTTTTGTTAATATTTCAGAAATCTCTCATTAATTCAAAGTTCAGAAACCGTGGCAACTTTGCCGCACTGCCGGTATTTGTCCGGTTTTCAGCGATGAGTCGAGCAACTTCTTTTTCGGTCAGCCATTGAACCGGGTGCTGATGCGCATGCGCGCGTTCAACATATCAGCCACCGGGTCCACACCGGCTGTTATCATAGAAAGATCAAGAGGTTACTCCGATGAGCAAACTGCTTTTCGCGGCCATGGCCGCCGCATCCCTGACCCCGCTTGCTGCCCATGCGCAGGACGCGGACGACTCCCCGACCGCCAACAGGCTGGAGCCCTATGTCGGTGTGATGGGCGGGTATAATGATTTCGACAATCCGCAGTCCGAAAATCTCCCCGACGGCATCCCTGGCGACTATGCGGGCACCATGGTCGAAGGCGTCGCGGGCGTGAATTATAATCTCGACCGCCTCGTCGTGGGCGTGGAAGGCAATGTCGCCAAGGGCATCGACGGCGATATCGACTGGGAATATGGCGTTGCCGGTCGGGCAGGCTTGAAGCTGGGCAAGGACAGCATGTTCTTCGGCAAAGTCGGTTATCAGTGGACCAACTTCGACGCGCTTGGACCCAACAGCAAGGATTATGACGGCATGTCCTATGGCATGGGCTTCGAGCTGTCGGCGGCCGACATGGGCATGAGCGAAAACCGGAGCAATATCCGCTTTCGCGGCCAAGTCGACCCGCGCGGCAACTTTCACTCGATCCGCCCGATGGCAGGCATCGTCGTCAAATATTAAGCAGCGCGTGACGCAAGAGAGGAGTGAGGTCCATATCGGCCCTCACTCCTTTTTTTCCTATCCGCTGTTGCGCAGCGCCGTTGCAATCGCGTTGATAGACAACTCAATACCCTCACGGATGCGCGGATCGTCCTCGCCGGAACGGTGCCGCTTCAACAATTCGACCTGCAACAAATTGAGCGGTTCGATATAAGGCAGGCGCAGCCGGATCGAGCGGTCCAGCGCGGGATTATGGTCCAGCATCCGGCTCTGCCCGGTCGCGCCCAGCAAGCCTTCATGCGCCATGGTCCAGCCATCGCGAATACGGTCGAAAATCTTTGCCGCAGCCCCCTGATCCTCGACGAGCGGCAGGTAGCGTTCGGCGATATCGAGGTCCGACTTTGCCAGCACCATTTCCATATTGGCGAGCGTCGCCTGAAGGAATGGCCAGCTTTGCGCCATATCGGCCAACAGTGCCTGATCCTTGAACCCCGCAATAGCATGGCCGACGCCATACCAACCCGGCAGCATTACGCGCGCCTGCGACCAGCTGAAGACCCAGGGGATCGCCCGCAAATCCTCAATCGCGTCGCTTTTCGTGCGGCTGGACGGGCGCGACCCGATCTTGAGCCCGGCGATCTCCTGAATGGGAGTTAGCTGCCGGAAGAAGGTCTTGAAACCCTCGGTTTCATAGACAAGCCCGCGATAGGCCGCGAACGCGCTGGCCGATAGCTGCTCCATGGCCGAGCCGAAGCGCGCAGCATCCTGCTTGCTCAGTTGCTGCGGTTCCAGCGTTGCGAGCAAGGTCGCCGCCGTCATCGCCTCCAGATTGGCCGCCGCGACATCGGGCGTGCCGAACTTGGCGGCGATAACCTCCCCCTGTTCCGTGATGCGGATACGCCCCTGAACGGTGCCCGCCGGTTGCGCGCGGATGGCCGCGAAAGCCGATCCGCCGCCACGTCCGACAGCACCGCCGCGCCCATGGAAAAGCTGCATCCCCACGCCCGCCTGCGCGAACACCGGGGCGAGCGCCTGGCTGGCCCCATACAGCCCCCAGTTGGACTTCAGATAACCGCCATCCTTGTTGCTGTCGCTATAGCCGATCATCACTTCCTGATGGCCCCGCGCGCGGGATACGGCGCCGATTTCGGGGAGGGCAACATAGGCGCCCATGATCGCCGGCGCGGCCTCAAGGTCGGCAATCGTTTCGAACAACGGCACCGGCATCACCGCGCATTCAGGCGGATCGCCGTTGCTCGCGGCGCGCCACAGGCCGACCTCCTTCAACAGGACCGCAACCTCCAGCATGTCCGAAACGCTTTCGGCCTTGCTGATGACATATTGGGTGATGCATTGCGGGCCATAGGCGCGATGCGCCTGCGCCGCCGCCTCGACGATGGCCAACTCGCTGGCGGTTTCCTCGCTATGTTCGGTAAAGCGCGACACCAGCGGACGATTGGTAGCAAGCTCTCGCCGCAACAGCGCCACGCGGGCATATTCGTCCAGCGCGATATAGTCCGCCTCTACCCCGGCTTCCTTGAGAAGTTCGGCGACCACACGTTCATGCACGGCGCTGTTCTGGCGCATGTCGATGGTCGAAAGGTGGAAGCCGAAGGTCTCTACAGCGCGGATCAGACGACCGAGCGCGCCGCCGGTCGCGAGCGCGCCCTCACCTTCGCTCGCAAGACCCTGCGCAATGACGACGAGGCCGGCCCGGAATTCCGCCGTTGTCGAATAGGGCTTGCCGGTCAGGCCAGCGGGGCGCGGCGGCGCCTTGCCGACAAGATGCGCGTATGTGGCATGCAGCCGCGCATAGATGCCCGACAGCGCGCGGCGGTAGGGCTCATCGGCACGGCTGGGCGACCCATCCCCGCTCGCATCGGCAAGATCGATGACGTCCTGGGGGACATGGGCCAGCTCGGTTGAAAGCGAAAGCTCCGCGCCGAGCGCATGCACCGCATCCATGTAAAAAGCGAGCGCCAGACCGCAGCCGCGCGACAAAAACCCCTTGAGCTGATCCGCCTGCACATAGGGGTTGCCGTCGCGGTCGCCGCCAATCCAGTCGCCAACGCGCAGGAAACTGGGCGGGCGATGTCCCAGAACCCGTTCCCACCGTGCATAGAGTGCGGGCAGCACAGGCAGGAAGACATCGCGGAAATAGGTCAGAACATTGTCGATTTCGTCCTGCACATAGAGGCGCTCGCGTCGCAGGGGCCGCGTCTGCCACAGCAGCGCGATCTGCCGCATGATCGCCTCGTCGATCGATTCGCCCTCGTCCGTCTCCGTCCGTCCGGCATCGCGCACATGCATCAGATCGGCGACGCGGTTCTTGTGATCGATCATCGACTTGCGGCGCACTTCGGTCGGATGAGCGGTCAGAACCGGGGCGATCAGCGCGCCCTCCAGCATCGCGGCAACGGCGTCGCGATTGATGCCGTGCTTTTCCAGCTCGGCAACGGCGGTTGCGAAATCCATGCCCTTGTCGCCGCCCGCACCCTGCCTGTCTTCGGCCAGATTGGCGAGCATGGAAAACAGCATGAAACCGCGAACGAACGACAATGTGTCGTCAAGACCGAGCGCCTCCAGGCCAGTATCGACCAGATGCGCGCCCTCCACACCACGCGCGCGATCGACCGAGGCTGAGCGGATATATTCCGTCTGTCGGTATAGTTTTTCACCGCCATAGGCGCGGATCACTTCGCCCAGCAGCCGCCCCAGATAGCGGATGTCGGGGTTTTGCGAGATCGTTGCTTCCGGCTTCGAGTCAGGTGCAGCTGCTGTTGCCATGGCGTCATGCTGCACTGCAACGAACGAGGGGTCAAGGCTTCGCAATGATCACGCTGTAAAAAGAAAGGGCGGGGAACATGCCCCGCCCTTTCAAATCCAAATCCTCTAGGTCAATATACCCGCGCCTTTGGCTTGATATACTCGACCTCGTCGGTCAGCGTGTAGTCGTGCACCGGACGGTAATCGAGCGTAACCTTGCCGCCCGATCCGCCCCAGCCTTCGAACCAGGCAACGGTGTGCTTCATCCAGTTCGCGTCGTCGCGGTTGGGGAAATCCTCATGCGCATGCGCGCCGCGCGATTCCTGACGAGCGTTGGCACCCTCCATCGTACAGACCGCCTGCGACATCAGATTGTCGAGTTCCAATGTCTCGATAAGGTCGGTGTTCCAGATGAGGCTGCGGTCGGTGACATTCACATCCTGCAGGCGGCTGTTCACCTTCTGCATCATCTTGGCGCCTTCGGCGAGCAGCGCAGAGTCGCGGAAAACCGCTGCGTGCTTCTGCATCGTCTGCTGCATGTCGAGACGGATTTCCGCCGTAGACGAACCGCCCTTCGCATTGCGGAAGCGGTCGATACGAGTCAGCGCGAGGTCCGCGCTGTCCTTCGGCAGCGGCTTATGCGGGCTGTTCGGCTTGATCGTTTCCTTCAGGTGCAGGCCGGTCGCGCGACCGAACACGACAAGGTCGATCAGGCTGTTCGAGCCCAGACGGTTCGCGCCATGTACGGACACGCACGCGGCCTCACCCACGGCATACAGGCCGGGCACGAGGACCTCGGGATCGTCACCCTTCTTCGTCACCACCTGCCCATGATAGTTACAGGGGATGCCGCCCATATTATAATGGACCGTCGGGCAGACGGGCAGCGGCTGACGCGTCAGGTCGACACCAGCGAAAATCTTTCCGCTTTCGGTGATGCCCGGCAGACGCTCGGCCAGCACCTTGGGGTCGATATGGTCGAGGTGGAGGTAGATGTGGTCCTTGTTCGGGCCGACACCGCGTCCTTCGCGGATTTCCATCGCCATCGAACGGGAGACAACGTCGCGGCTCGCCAAGTCCTTAGCGGACGGTGCATAGCGCTCCATGAAACGCTCACCCTCGGAATTGGTGAGATAACCGCCTTCGCCGCGCGCGCCCTCTGTAATCAGCACGCCCGCGCCGTAGATGCCGG
>CAYGOH010000080.1:0-9981 GCA_964351385.1 uncultured Sphingobium sp.
GGAAGCGACGACGATGCTTCCGCTGCACCCCCCGCTGCCGCCAAACCCTCCGCCAAAGCAGCCGCCGCTACCGCCGATAGGGCGGCCTCCGCTGCCACCGATGATAACGGGCGGGGCGGCGCTGGCAGTGGCAATTTCCGGCATCGGCAGCGGGACGGGCGCCGGCAGGGGGACGGGAGCGGGCGGCACGGCCTGGGCAATGACTGCGGGCGGGCAGGGTGCGGCGGGCGCGACGCGATGGGCCACCTTAACGGGTTTTGCGGGTTTGGATACGGCAACCGTCTTCTTGCCCTTGGTAGCATAGACTGTTTCGGGCCGCTGCTTTTCCACCATGTGAACGGCGCCACCGCCGATCACGGCACCCCCGCATGCGCAGGCACAGAGTTTCGCAAGTGCCATTCTGACCGACATAAGAAAAATCTCTCTTTTCCGCTCGCCACAGGCAGGCGTCAGATCGCGTTCCAATCGATAGCTAAAACGCAAAATACAGCATTAACCGCAACGCCATTAACTGCGATTTTGCGCCTGTTCGGTTACAATTTGCAAGCGGTGTGTGATGAAGATTGGTAAATGTCTTGAAACGGCACGTAATTGCTGCCGTGCTTCCACAGATGTTCCCGTTCACCGCCACGCAATAACTTTTGTTGTTGAGCGTTGTTGAACGCTTGTGCGGCGCCTGCAGCATGGCTATAGGCGCGAGCAATCGCTTGCGATGACGATAGAGCGTCGACAGTGCGGTTAATGTCATCGCAGTCAGGAGAGAATAATGGCAGCGACAACACTAAGCTCAAGCGATCATGGGAAGATAATGGCCAGCTTACCAGACGGTTATCAGCCTTCATCTGACGAAGAATTCATGAACCCGATGCAGCTTGAATATTTCAGGCGGCGTCTGCTCGACTGGAAGAAGCAGATTCTCTCCGAGGCGGAGGGTACGCTGGCGGTGTTGCAGAACGAGCCGCTGCGCGAGCCCGACATGAACGACCGCGCGTCCAGCGAAACGGACTGGTCGATCGAACTGCGGACCCGCGATCGCCAGCGCAAGCTGATCTCCAAAATCGATTCGGCCCTGCGCAGGATCGAGGAGGGCGAATATGGCTATTGCGAAGTGACCGGAGAGCCGATTTCCCTGGGACGTCTCGAAGCCAGGCCGATTGCTACCATGACACTGGAAGCGCAGGAACGGCACGAACGTCAAGAAAAAGTGTCGCGCGACGACTGATCGACGCGTGGACACTCAATGGCCCTTTCCTGCAACGTGCCCGTCCCGCAACCTGCAAGCGCGTCAAATGCGCCCGCATCCGCGCGAGTTAACGATAGCGATATTGTGAGCTGACCGGATGATGCGGCGCGCGGGTATTGTCGTACCGTGCGCGCCGATCATGACTTTAAATGAGAAGCATCCTGACCGCTTGCTTGGTCGGGGGCCAAGGTCAGGCGTTATACAGCTCCTCTTTCAGCCGCAATTTCCGCTTCTTCAGCTCCGACAAGCGAAACGCATCCGGCATGGGTCGACTCAGCTCATTGCGAATCTTCGTCTTTAGCGCGTCGTGCTTGGCAGAAAGGGCAGAAATGTGGCTATTTTCCATGACATTCTCCTTGAAATGAATGTGTTGGACGGATGATTAAATCATGATTCGCACGCAATGTCTCGCGGCAATTCGGGATGTGCGACGATGTGGGCAGAAGGTCGGATGACCGGGATTTTGTTGTGGCGACGGATTGGTGGAAATGGACACTAAATCACTGGACCGGCATCGCAGATTTGGATTACCGTCGCGTACATGGACCCCGAAGACGTCATGCGCAGGATCGAGCTGCTGAAACAGGAGCATCGTGACCTTGATAGCGCTATCTCCGCGCTGGCGGAAAGCGGATCGACCGACCAGCTGCAACTCGCGCGGCTCAAGAAGCGCAAATTGTCGCTGCGCGATGAGATCGTACAGCTGGAGGATTCGCTCATCCCCGATATCATCGCGTGACGTCGCGAAACCCGCCCAAAACGGGACAGTCGGTGGCGGTCGCGGCGTTTACCAATTACTGAGGCTGACAAAGCGTCATGAATATGTCACCGCATTCTTATGTCGACCGCCGAGTCCCTTAAACCAGCGCTGTTTTTTCGTCTGGTAGATGCCCTCTATATTGAGGCGCTTGTCATGGCAGACGAGGCGCGTGCCTATTTCGATCAGAAGGCATCCGAGGATCGCGAAATGTTCGACACGATGACGCGGCTCACGCTGACCTGCGAATCTCTGAAAGTAACGACACGTCTGATGCATGTGATCGCGTGGCTGATGACGCAGAAAGCCTGGCAGCGCGGTGAGATTCCGGAAGAGACGTTGGACGATTCAAAATATCGTCTTGGACCGGCCTCTGAAACCGATGACGCTGTTCTGGCTTTGATGCCGCCGTGCGCGCGCCAGCTCGTAGTAGGCAGCCAGATGTTGTATGGCCGCGTTTTAAGGCTGCAAAACCAGATGGCGGAGGTGCGGACGGGTACTTTGGTGCCGGGCGCAGGACCGGCATCGTCGACCAGCCCCGCGCGCGATCTTCTGGGCCGTCTCGAAAAAGCGTTCTGAACCGGCGCGTATTTCCAGATCCCACATGGAAGCAGGCATTGCGGGGGCTTCCTCTCCTCTCTAAGCAGACGTGCATGCGCGTTCGAGTGAGCCGAATAAGCGGGCAGGATCCCCACGCAAGCGTGCCCGATGGAACGGACTGCCGGGCCATGGGTTTGATCGGACGTGATGTCACGCAATTGTTCGTTGCCATGACCGGCTGGATGGGGCGTCGGTTTCGACAGCCGCAGGAGGGGTGGCGCTGCCTTCCGGCGGTGCACCTGCTTGCGTCTGCGTTGCTGGCTGGCACAGTCTTTTCGCCCTTTGCGCTGAACGCGCAACAGGTCGTGCAACAGCCCGGTCAGGCGCAAAACGGGGCGCCTTCCGATACGACCATAGCCGCAGATGGTGAGGTCAGCCTCGATATGGACGACAGCCTCGACGTCGGGCTCGACTGGCCCGATATGGATGCCGAGGTGCCGGTCGATGCGCCCGCGCTCGCCGGTGAGGATCAGGCGCAGGAGCAAGAGCAGTCTTCGCCCGAAGTCGCAAACTCTGAAGAAACGATAGATTTTGAAGATGTCGGTGAGGCCAGCGAGCAGCAGTCTCTGGCCGACGATGGAACGGATCGCCGTTACAAGGTAGTTCTGAGAGGTCTCGACGATTTGCTCGACAGCGAATCGAAAGACCGGTTCAATTCGCTCTCGCTGCTGAAGGAGGGTGATGGAAAAGCGACCAACCTGGCGCAGATCAACCGCAGGTTGAAAGAGGACGCCGATCTTCTTGACCGTATATTGCGGGCCAAGGGCTATTACAGCGCCTCCATCAGAACCGCTGTCCGCCCGCCGTCCGCGGGAGAGGAGAAGCTGCGCGCCGTATTGAATGTTCGGCCTGGCGAACGATACACGCTATCGAGCATATTATTGCCCGGCCTTTCCATCGCCGCGCGTCGCGTCCCGGCACTTGAAACCGTATTTCCGCTGCGGGTCGGCGATCCGGTCGATGCCGATCAAATTCTCGCCGGGCAGACCAAATTGGCGGTCGAGCTAGGAGAAAACGGTTTTCCCTTCGCGCAGGTGAGAGACCCCGTAGTCACCATCGACCATGAAAAAGACCAGGGCGCGCTGGAAATGCCCGTGCGCGCGGGCGGTTATCGGCGCTTCGGCGATATCGAATTGAGTGAGGGCACCGCAGAGCTTTTCTCGGCGAAACATCTGTACCGGATTGCACGGTTCGACCGTGACGATGTGTATAAGGCGTCGGATATCGAGGATCTGCGCAGGGCCATCGTGGCGACGGGGCTGGTGTCCTCCGTTACTGTCAAACCGATCGATCAGGGCGATGGCGCGCATGCCGCCGTCGAAGTGGCGGCCACGGCAGGGCCGATGCGGACGGTCGCCGGAGAGGTGGGTTATGGCACGGGCGAAGGCTATCGTATCGAGGCAAGCTGGCAGCACCGCAATTTCTTTCCGCCCGAAGGCGCGATCACCGCGCGCGGGTTGCTCGGTACGCGCGAGCAGGCCGTAGGAGTTTCCTATCGCCGGAACAATTTCAAGCGGCGCGACAATATTTTGTCGACGGGGCTGAGCGTGCGACATCAAAATCTGGACGCATTCGAAGCAAAGACGATTTCGCTGACCGGTAGTCTGGAGCGCCAGACCAACATCATTTACCAGAAGAAATGGGCGTGGAGCATCGGTGCAGAGCTGATTGCATCGCGCGAGCGGGATATCTTCGCCAGCACGCAGACGGAAACAGAACGGGATTATCTGATCTTCGCTCTGCCCGGATCGGTTACTTATGATGCCAGCGATGACCTGCTCGATCCCACAAAGGGCTTCCGGCTCGGCGCGCGCATAAGCCCGGAAGTTGCCGAGCAGAGCGGGACGTTCACCTATGTCCGCGCGCAGGCTGACGGCAGCCTTTATGTGCCGGTTGGCGAAAAGGTCGTGATGGCGTCTCGCGTGCGTCTCGGCACGATTTTGGGTGGCGTTTCATCGGACAGGATAGCGCCCTCGCGGCGCTTCTATGCCGGTGGTGGTGCATCAGTGCGCGGCTATGGCTATCAGGCGATAGGCCCACAAGACGCGAATAATGATCCGCTGGGCGGCAAGAGCCTCGCCGAATTCTCACTCGAAGCGCGGATTCGCCTTGGCGTGTTCGGCGTCGTGCCGTTTGTTGACGCGGGCAATATTTCCAGCAGCTTCCTGCCCCGATTGAGCGATGTCAGGGTCGGCGCGGGTGTCGGTTTGCGCTATTATTCCAACTTCGGGCCGATCCGCATCGATGTGGGTACGCCGATCAACCCGCAGCCCGGCGACAGTCGCATTGCGGTCTATGTGTCGCTCGGGCAGGCGTTCTGATGACGGACAACGCGGATATCTCGCCGGAGCCGGACCGGTCGTCCCCACGGCGGCGCTGGCGCTGGAGGCATTGGCTTGCGCTGTTCCTGCTGGTGCTTGGGCTCAGCTTTGCGGGCGCGATGATGTGGCTCGACACATCTTCTGGGCATCGCTTCGTGGTCCGCCAGATTACCGGGCTGGAGCCGGAAAACGGCCTCAAAATCGAGGTCGGGCGCATCGATGGCAGCATTTACAACAAGGCGGTGCTGCACGATTTGCGCCTTTCCGACCCCAAGGGGGTGTTTTTTTCCGCAGAAGTCGTGCGGCTGGAATGGTGGCCGCTGGCGTGGCTGTCGAACAGGTTGGAGATCGATACGCTGCGGATACCGACTGCCCGGCTTCATCGCATGCCAGAATTCCTCAAAACGGAGTCGACGGGCAAGATATTGCCGGATTTCGATATCAGGGTCATGCGCCTGAAGCTTGATCGTCTGGCCGTCGATGCGGCGGTGACGGGACGCGCGGAGATATTCTCGCTGACGGGTGACGCGGACGTTCGCAGCGGCAAGGCGATGGTTGACCTTGCTGCGCGTGCGATCAACGGAGAAGACCGGCTGCTCCTGGCGCTCGACAGCCGCCCGGACGACAATCGCTTCGATATAGACCTGACCGTAAACGCGCCTGCAGACGGCCTGCTGGCGAAGCTCAGCGGTCTCAAGCAGGATGCGAATATTCGCCTGGATGGCGACGGCGACTGGACCAAATGGGACGGAAAGCTGATCGCGACGCTCGATGGCAATTCCGCTGCCGGTTTCGACATAGAATTGCGAAAAGGCGCATATCGGATCGAGGGCAATGTTTCGGGCAGCGCGATTGCCGAGAAAGGCGCCCTGGCGCGGCTCGCATCTCCGCAATTGTCGGTTGTTGCCGATGGGACATTCAAGGATCTGTTGTTATCCGGCCATCTGGCTGCAAAGTCCGAGGCCATTGTCGTTGACCTGAAGGGCGGGGTTCATCTGGGGGGGCACGGTTATGACAATCTCATTGTCGATGTCAGCCTGCCCAAGCCGCAAGCGCTGTTGCGTAATTTCGATGCGCGCGGACTGGTGGCCCGGCTGCGCCTCAACGGACCATTCGAAACGGCGCGCTTCGAATATCTGCTCCGTGCGGACCAACTGCGTTTCGGGTCGACCATCTTGCGCGATGTGCACGCAGCCGGAGACGGTCGCAGCGCGGGCGGCGATAAACCGACATTCATACCGCTGAACCTCAGCGCAAAGCGGATCGAGGGGCAGGGCGATATTGTCGCGTCGATCCTGAACAATGCGAGCATCATCGGCACCCTTCAAAAACAAGGTAGCATGATAACGAGCGCGCCGCTTCGCCTGCGGTCGGACAAGGTCAATGGCACGGTCGTTGCGCAGTTCAACCTGACGTCTGGCCGATATGATATCGCGCTGGCGGGCGATATTCGCGGCATCGTGATACCGGGTCTGGGCGTAGTCGACGTCAATTCGCGCGTTCAGGCCGTGCCGGACGCTCGCGGCGCATTCAGCGTGCGCGGGCGCGTCGCCGCAGTCATGCGCCGGCTGGATAACGCTTTCCTGAGAACCGTTGGCGGCGGGCTGCCGCGTATCGAGTCGGACATCGCGCTAGGCTCCGATGGGCGGCTGCGGCTTGATAATCTGTTGGTGAATGCGCCTGCGCTCACGCTACGCGGCAATGGCGTCCGCAACCCGGACGGTACCGTGCGATTGGTCGGCAGCGGTACGCACCGCGACTATGGCCCACTGAAACTGGTGCTGACGGGCGCGCTTGATCGGCCGAAAGTGGACCTGCTTCTGGACCGTCCTTTCGATCCCGCGGGCCTGAAAGGCGTTCATGTTGAACTCGATCCGGATCCCATCGGCTATCGGTTCCATGCGACGGGGCAGTCGACATTGGGCCCGTTCGACGCGGTCGGCATGATCGAAATGCCGCCGGGTGGCGCCACGGTCATCTCCATAGAGCGGCTGAAGGTGAACGGGTCGGAGGCCGAGGGGCGTCTGACCGTGCAGGAGGGCGGCCTGGTGGGCCGATTGCTTTTCAGCGGCGATACACATGGTTCGGTGGACCTCTCGGTAGCCGGAGGCGTGCAGAAAATCGACGCCAGCCTGCGGCTCGACCGCGCCCATTTCGGCGGAGAAGCGCCCATCGATATCCTGCGGGGCCGCCTCAATGCGAAGGTCAGCCTCGACCCCGGCGGCACATCGGTGAATGCCTCTTTCACCGGTCGCGGGATTCAGGTCGGCCGGTTTCGGCTGAATCGGATCAATGCGCAGGCGAACCTTGTCGATGGCGCGGGTAAAGTGAGGGCGAAGGTCGTCGGGCAGCAGGGACGCGCGTTCGATCTGCAGATTGACGCCGACATCGCGCCGGACGACATCGGCGTTTCCCTGGCGGGGCGGCTGGACGGGCAACCGATCTCCACTAACAGGCGCGCGCATATCCGCCGGATAGACGGCGGCTGGGCGCTCGATCCCGTTACGGTGCGTTATGCCGGCGGCTATGCGCGCATCAAGACGGCATCCTTCGGTTCGGCCACGCGATTGGATGTTGATCTGAGCCGCCTGCCGCTCACGCTGCTCGACCTCAGCAACGCGGACCTCGGCCTTGCCGGATCGGCGAGCGGTACTATCAGCTTCGCGCAGAACCGCGGCGGCCTGCCGACGGGCGGGGCCAGCCTCAGGATATTGAAGCTCAGCCGGTCGGGCGCGACGCGCACATCGGCGCCCATCGACGTTGGGCTGAATGCGCAGCTGCAAAGCGACCGGCTCGCCCTGCGCATGATTATGGAGCAGGATGGCAAGACCGTGGGCAAGGCGCAGGCGCTGATGACCCCGCTGGGCAGTGGTTCGCTGATCGACCGGCTTCGTGCAGCGCCGCTCCGTGCGCAGTTGCGCTATGTTGGGCCTGCGGATGCCGTCTGGCGGATGACGCGGATCGAGATCATCGATCTGACCGGCGAAGTCGCCGTGGCCGCCGATGTGCGCGGCACCGGTGCGGACCCGGTGATCAACGGAACGCTGGTGACAAAGAATGCGGCGCTCGAAAGCCCGATCACCGGCATGCGCCTTTCCGCCGTGAAGTCTCGTGCGCGCTTCGATGGCTCGAAGCTCACCTTCTCGGAAATGGCGGGCAAGACGGCGAATGGCGGGTCGGTTTCGGGTAGCGGCAGCTTCGACTTCTCGTTGGGCGTGGGAGTCGGCATCGATCTGGCGTTCCAGGCCGACAATGCGGAGCTGTTGAGCCGCGATGATATCGGCGCGACTGTGAACGGACCGATCAGGATCACCTCCAACGGCAATGGCGGGCTCATCGCCGGGGATTTCGATGTGGTGCGCAGCAGCTTCACGCTCGGGCGTGCGGCCGCCGTGGCCGAAATACCGGAGCTGGAGATCATCGAGAAGAACGGCAGCGACAATGATTTCGAGCCGATCGATCGTGGCGCAGACTGGCAGCTGGATATCAAGGCCAATGCGCGCAACCGCCTGATGGTCAGGGGCATGGGCCTGTCGAGCGAGTGGCGTATGGATCTCGACGTGGGCGGCTCGGTCACGAACCCCGTGATCACCGGGAGGGCCGATCTCGTTCGGGGCAGCTATGATTTCGCGGGGCGCCGGTTCGATCTGACGGCGGGGTCGCTGCGGTTCGACGGCAGCGTTCCGGCCGACCCCGTGCTCGATATCTCCGCCGAAGCGACCGTGTCCGATCTTGATGCGACAATCCGCATCACGGGCCGAAGCTCCGCGCCGGAGATTTCATTCACCAGCGTGCCTGCGCTGCCGCAGGACGAGGTGCTCTCGCGCATCCTGTTCGGATCATCCATCACGTCGCTGTCTGCGCCTGAGGCGCTGCAACTGGCGGCGGCTGTCGCGTCCTTGCAGGGCGGCGGGGGCGGTGGGCTCGATCCGATCAACGCGGTGCGCAAGGCAGCCGGGCTCGATCGTCTGCGCATCCTGCCCGCCGACACGACGACGGGCCGAGGCACGGCGATAGGTGCGGGCAAATATCTGACGCGCAAAACCTATGTTGAGCTGATCTCGGACGGGCAGGGCTATTCCGCCACCCGCGTCGAGTATCAGGTCACGCGCTGGCTCTCCCTGCTGTCGAGCATCTCCACCCTGGGCCGCGCCAGCGCGACGGTGAGGGTGTCGAAGGATTATTGAGAACCTTTAGGCAGTCAGCACCGCAAGGTTTAGGGCAATCGCAAAATTCCGGATGATGTCCGGCTTTGAAAAGCCGGTTTTCCCGGCTGTAGGGCAGAAATGTTGTGGGCAGCGGACTACGGTCCTGCAATTCATTTCCAACTCAGAAACGTGGGCATTGACGACATTTAAATCTGAAACATACAAATTGACAATTATGCAGAGAGACCCTTTGAAGATCCAAGGCCCCGCAAACAGGCATCAGTTAAGGACACGCCAGTTTGTCATCGACCAGGCGAATGGCGCTCGGCCTATGGATGCCGTCTGGCGTGTCGTGCGCTATAATTTGAAGGGATATACCTGGGCCGGCCCACCATATCCCAGTGGCATCGAGTTTACAGAATTAGCGCATTCATGGAACAGTGACTGGCTTGCTGGCGCTATAGAACGAGCCAAAACCCTCTGTAGAGATACATACAGAATCGGTGAACTTTACCGCTCGAAGAATTTTGAACCGGTAGCATGTAGAGAGGTGGTTGCGGAGGTTTCAGCTTTATATCCCGAATATAGCGCTAAAACTATTGAGGATGTAATCTCTGAAGGTTGCACAATGGCTCGGTGAACGACAGCGTATTCTACCCCCTAGTGTTCCCGTTAGCCTTAATGTCCGCAATGTTGTCGTATCCTGAAAGGCCGCTTCTGAGCGGAAATCCAGCCTAGCTGACGTCACGTTCTATCGTCAGCCCGTCCTTTCTGCCTCGCAGCCACCACCCATAAGAAAAGGCCCGACGGTTTCCCGCCGGGCCTTCGCCCCCTTATTCGGGTCAGCGCGTGATCAGGCGCTGTAGTACATGTCGAATTCGACCGGGCTAGGCGCCATTTCCCACTTGTACA
>CAYGOH010000080.1:9991-10204 GCA_964351385.1 uncultured Sphingobium sp.
GGCCATTTCAGTTCGATATAGGCATCGATCTGGTCCTTGGTGAACACGTCGCCCTTCAGCAGGAACTCATAGTCCGCTTCGAGGCTGTTGAGCGCTTCGCGCAGCGAACCGCACACGGTCGGGACTTCCGCCAGTTCTTCGGGCGGCAGGTCATAGAGGTTCTTGTCCATCGCGTCGCCGGGGTGGATCTTGTTCTGGATGCCGTCCAGACCC